>CAYZPZ010000006.1:0-7840 GCA_964480205.1 uncultured Conexibacteraceae bacterium | reverse complement strand
CGGGGCCGGCGGGACGAGTAGGAGGCGCAGTCGTGATGGGCGTACTTGCCCGGCCAGGCGCGCACGCGCTCGCCGCCGGCGATCTGCCGGCCGCACACGGGGCATCGGTCGGGCTCCCTGGCCATCGGGTCGAGATTACGCACCGACCCTCAATGCCCTGTTTAGGAAACGTGAAAACGCGCTCCGACGCGCCCGGTGTGTGAGCTACGTCACGCTTCCGGCGCCGTGGTCGAGGCCGGCGCGGGTTCGCCGGGCTCGGCCGCCGAGTCCGCCGCCGCGGCTTCGTCAGCGACCGCGGAGGGCTGCTCCGCGGATGAGCCGATCTGATCGGGCTCGAAGCGGTAGCCGATCCCGAAGTGGGTGTGGATGTAGCGCCAGTTGGCCGAGTGGCGCTGCAGCTTTTGGCGGAGCTTACGGATGAACACGTCCACCGAGCGGTCGCCGTGGGCCATCGCGTAGCCCCACACCCGCTGGTAGATGTCCTCTCTCTCGATCACCTGGCCGTGGGCCTCTGCGAGCAGCTGCAGCAGCTCGAACTCGCGCCGGGTCAGGCCGATGCTCCGGCCGCTGACGAAGGCCTGGTACTGGTCCGCTCGGATCTCCAGCTCCCCGGCGACCATCGGCCCCACGTCCCCTCGCGCCGAGGCACGCTTGCGGCGCCGCACCACCGCCTCGATCCGAGCCATCACCTCCTCGGGGTGACAGGGCTTGCCGATCCAGTCGTCGGCGCCGAGGCGAAGGGCGCGGACCCGCTGCGCGACCGTGGACTGGCCGGTGCAGACCAGCACCCCGAGCCCCGGCACCGCCCCGCACAGCCGCTCCAGGAAGTCCCAGCCTTCCGTCCCCAGAACTGAGATGTCGACGAGTAGCGCGTTCAGCTTCATCGCCACCAGCTCGTCCACTGGGACGCCACTCGAGAAGATGCGGTGCTCCCAGCCCGCGCCCTCCAGGCGCTTGCCCAGGACGGTGAGAAACCCGCTGTCGGTGTCGATCACCGCCAGCCTGATCGTGCCCGCTTGAGTCATCGAGGCCTCGGCGCTGATTCTAGGGGCGCGTTCGGCGCGGGGCCGGCCCCGCTCCCGGATTTCACCGGTTTTTCACAGGCACACAGCGCGTTTTCTTGGGGCGGGGGCGGGCCGGTATCCAGATTTTCACAGGCCGCGGGCTGGATCCGGGCAGACTGGCCGCACTCACGAGACACTTCCTCTCTCGTCAGCGCGCGCGACCCCTCCCTGCCCCGGGTCGCGCGCTTTTTTTTGCCCCGGGCTGGCGCCCTGCTTGCGCGGATAATCGGGGAGATGGCTCACGCGCACGGGCACGGCCCTCTCTCTACGGCGGACGCCGACGCGCGCAAGCTGGGCTGGGCGCTGGCGCTGATCGTCGTCTTCATGGTGGCCGAAGTGGCCGCGGCGATCGTCGCCTCCTCGCTGGCCCTGCTCTCCGACGCCGCGCACATGCTCACCGACGCCTTCGCCATCGCCCTTGCCCTGGCCGCGCTCCGCCTCGCCCGCCGGCCCCCGGGGGGGCGCTTCACCTACGGCATGCGGCGTGCCGAGATCCTTTCCGCCCAGCTCAACGGGGTGACGCTGCTGGTCCTGGGCGCGCTGATCGTCTACGAGGCGGTCAGGCGGCTGCTCGATCCCCCGGAGGTGGAGGGGGCGATCGTGGTCGTGGTGGCGATCGCGGGCATCGGCGTCAACCTCGCCGCCGTGAGGCTGATCGCGAGCGCCGAGCGGCGCAGCCTCAACGTCGAGGGCGCCTTCCAGCACATCCTCACCGACCTCTTCGCCTTCATCGCCACCGCGATCGCCGGCGCCGTGATCCTGCTCAGCGGCTTCGAGCGCGCCGACCCGATCGCCTCGCTGATCGTCGCCGCGCTGATGCTGCGCGCCGCCTACGGGCTGCTCCGCGAAACCGCCCGTGTGTTCATGGAGGCCGCACCCCGCGGTCTCGATCCCGCGGCGATCGGTAACGCGATCGCCGGCCAGCCCGCCGTGGTCGAGGTCCACGACCTGCACGTCTGGGAGGTGACCACCGGCATGCCCGCCGTCTCCGCGCATCTGATCGTGGGCCGCGATGACGACTGCCACCAAGCGCGCTGGCGGGCGGCCAGGCTAATTGCGGACGAATTCGGGATCGAGCACTCCACCCTGCAGGTCGAGCACGAGCACGACGAGCGGGAGCTGCTTCAGATCGCCGACGAGGCCGAGGCCGCCGGGGCGAGTCGACCTAGAAGGTCG
Source organism: uncultured Conexibacteraceae bacterium (assembly GCA_964480205.1). GTDB lineage: Bacteria > Actinomycetota > Thermoleophilia > Solirubrobacterales > 70-9 > CAYZPZ01. The sequence continues at coordinate 5,600 of CAYZPZ010000006.1, read as the reverse complement.
CCTCGCGCACCCCGGTCGCGATCAGGGCCAGCACCGCCGCGCCCACGATCAGGCGATAGATGACGAAGACGTCGTAGTTGTGAGTGCGCACGTAGGCGAGCATCCAGGCGATCGCCGCGTAGCTGGCGATCGCCGAGGCGATCGTGCCGGCGATCGTCGGCCACACCACCCCGTCGGGAAGGCCCTCGTCGATCGCGCCGATCGCCTTCAGCACGGTGGCCCCCGCCACCGCCGGCACCAGCAGCAGGAAGGCGAAGCGGGCGGCGCTGTCTCGATCGAGCCCCAGCACCCGGGCGGCAGTGATCGTCACCCCGGAGCGCGAGACCCCGGGCGCCAGCGCGCTGGCCTGGGCGATCCCCAGGTAGAACCCCTCGCGCACCGAGAGCGTGCCGATCTTGCGGCGCTCGGGTAGCCGGTCGGCGATCGCCAGCAGCAGCCCGAAGACGATCAGCAGGATCGCGATCATCCAGGGTTCGCCGAGTTCGCGATCGATCCAATCCTCGCCGAGCCCGCCGACGATCACCGCGGGGACCGTGCCCGCGATCACCGCCCAGCCCAGGCGCTCCTCGGAGGTCTCGATCGCGCGGGTCCTGAGCGTGGTCATGACCCCCCGGGCCATCGCTGAGAGCTCGCGACGGAAGTAGGCGATCACCGCGACCAGGGTGCCGGCGTGCAGGGCGACGTCGAAGGTCTTGTTGAAGGACTCGTGCTCCTCCAGGAAGGTGTAGTCCTGCGCCCAGGGGACGAGGATCAGGTGTCCCGAGGAGGAGATCGGCAGGAACTCCGTGAGCCCCTGGACGATGCCGAGCAGGATCGCTTCCCATACGGACATAAGCGCGGGACTGTAGATGGCCCGGCCGGCCGGGGCCCCACGAGCACGGCTCGCGGATGGCTCGGGCTGGTGCGTTAAATTGGGCCGCGATGCGAGCGATCCGAGGCAGGCCGACGGCGACGATCGCGCTGGCCCTGAGCAGCTGGCTGGTGCTGGCCGCCCCCGCGGTGGCCGCCGACGGGGTGGGCATCTACGGTCGCACCGACGACAAGGTGATCACCTTCTTCGCCTTCGGTGTGATGGCCTTCTTCACGATCCTCGTCATCACCCTCTCCCTGCTTCAGATCCGCCTCGACAACCGCAAGGAGAGGCGCCGGCAGGACCTCGAGCGCCTCGGGCGCCCCTAGCCCGAGTCGAGGCCGACGATTCGCTCCGCCGCCGCCAAACCCGGCAGCGTCGATGAGGCGCTGAGCGAGGACCGCGGGGCCGAGCGCGAGCTCGACGCCGCCGACGGCGACTTCGATCCGGCCGAGGCCGAGCGCGGCGAGCACCCGGACTCCTTCGACCCGGGCGTCGAGACCGGTTATCTGCGTCGCGGGGCACGCGACCATGACCTGCCGGTCGAGGCCGGCGCCGCGCCCTTCGATCCGGGGCCCGACCACTACGACCAGCGCCGCGCCAAGCGCGCCCGCCGCCGCCAGGAGAAGGCGGAGCGCAAGCGGAGGGCCCGCGCGGAGAAGCTGGAGCGCGAGCCCCAGGGCGAGACTGAGAGGCTCGCCCGCGAGCGGCGGGAGCGCGCGCTGCGGCTGGAGCGCGAGCGCGGGGAGCGAGCCGAGCGCGAGCGCCTGGCCAGGGAGCAGAGGCTGGAACGTGAGCGCCTCGAGCGCGCCGCCGCGGCCCGGCGCGAGCAGCGCGAGCGCGAACGGGGCCTGGCCGAGGAGCGACTGCGCGAGGAGCGCGCCCGACCGGAGCGGGCGCGGGCGATGGCCGAGCGGCGGGAGCGCGAAGAGCGGGAACGGGCGGAGCGCGAGCGGCCGGTGGCCGAGCAGCGGGACCGCGACCGCGAACTCCGAACGCGCCCCGACCGGGTGCGCCCCGCCCCGATCCGACTGAAGACCGCGCCACGGGCCAAGGCTCGCCCGAAGCCGGTCCGACTCAGCTCGACGCCGCCCTCGCGGCACGGCCTCGGACGGCCCACGGCCAAGGCGGGGATCGCGCTCGCGGCCGTGGTCGCCGCCGCCACCGGTCTGGGCTCCCTCCTCGGCCTGCCGATCCCTCTCTCATCCTCGGACCCCTCGCCGGAGCGCAGCCAAGCCTCCCTGACCGGTGCTGCGGCCCTCGCCTCGCTGGACGGCGGCACCCCCGTCGAGCTGACCGAGGGCCCCTACCACCCGGTTGTCGGCGAGTTCGGCTACGGCGAGGCACCCGCCAAGTTCCACGCCGACCGCGGCGGGCGCAAGCACGAGGGCCAGGACGTCTTCGCCGAAATCGGCACCCCCCTGGTCGCGGTCCGCGACGGGATCGTGCTCGACGGTAGGAGCGGCAAGAACTTCTACGCCGGCGGCGGCGGCCACACGGCGGTCATCTACAGCCCGATCGACGACCGCAGCTACGTCTATCTGCACATGCACAAGCCGGCGCTGGTCAAGGCTGGCGAGAGCATCCGCGCCGGCCAGCCGATCGGGCTGCTCGGCTGCACCGGCTCGTGCGACGGCCCCCACCTGCACTTCGAGGTCCGCCGCGGCCGGGCCGACTTCGGCGCCGAGACCAAGCCGATCGACCCGCTGCCTCTGCTCAGGGGCTGGCCCCAGCGCCCCACCGGCCGCTAGCCTCGCCATAGGATCGGCCCGTGCCCAAGGTCAGCTACGAGCGGCGTGGCGCCGCCGCAGTCCTCACCATCGACCGGCCCGAGCGCCGCAACGCCGTCGATCCCCAGACCGCCGACCAGCTGCTGGAGGGGTACCGCGCCTTCGAGGGCGACGAGGATGCTCGCGTCCTGGTCCTGACCGGAGCCGGCGGCGACGCCTTCTGCGCGGGCGCCGACCTCAAGTCGATGGCGGCGGCGGGTGCTGATCCCGCCGTCGCCGAGCAATGGCTCGCCGAGCGCCCCGACGGCCCGCTGGGCTTCACCCGCCTCACCCCCACCAAGCCGACGATCGCCGCGATCTCGGGCTGGGCACTGGCCGGGGGACTGGAGCTGGCCCTCTGGTGCGACCTGAGGATCGGCACCGAGACCGCCAAGCTCGGCTTCCCCGAACGGCGCTGGGGCGTTCCCCTGATCGACGGCGGCACCCAGCGCCTCCCCCGCATCGTCGGGCTCGGCCGCGGGCTCGATCTGATCCTCAGCGGCAGGATTGTCGAGGCCACCGAAGCCCTGGCGATCGGCCTGCTCACCGAGGTGGTGCGTCCCGGCGCCCACCTCGAGCGCGCGCTGGAGATGGCCGAGGGCCTTTCCTCCTTCCCCCAGGAGACCATGCTCGCCGACCGCCGCGCCGCGATCGAGGGCTTCGGCCTCCCCCTGGCCGACGCGCTGGCCCTGGAGGCCAAGCTGGGCGGCGAGGTCGCGGCCACGGGCGTCGCCGGCGCCGCGCGCTTCGCCTCCGGCGAGGGCCGCGGGGGCAAGGGCGCGGGGCTCTAGGCTGCCCAGCGCCGTCCCAGCCTCGGCCCTCCCCGCGCCCGCCGTAAAGGCGGCGGAACCGCGGATTTGCCCCCCGGCGGCGTGTCGGCCTCCTACTTGCCCGCTTCTGCGTGGGCGCGGTCGAGGCCCGGCGGCTACAGGCGAAAGCTCGGAAGCAGCCGCTTCTCGGTCTCGCCGGAGACCTGGGCGACGATCTCGACGTGGCCCTCGAGGGGGGTGCCGCGGAGCTTGGTGGCGAGCAGGTCGTCGACCTGGAAGATGCCGGCGGAGTTGTTCATCTCGATCTCGACTCGGACGGGGCGGTCCTCGCCGGCCTCGATCCGGATCTCATCGATGGCGGCGGCGGAGAGGGCGTGGATGCCGTACTGGCCGCCCTCGACCGGGATCCGCGAGCGGCCCTGAGCCATGTCGAGGGCGTCGGCGACGCGGACGACGCCCGCCTCGACCGTGTAGGGCTCGCCGCGGCGACGGTGGCCGATCACGCAGTGCAGGATCTCCGAGGCGACCACGGTGCGCTCGGGCTCGGAGTAGCAGTCGGCCAGCAGCTGGTCGAGGCGGTCGGCGACCAGGAAGAGGCTGTAAGCCTCGTGGTCGGCGCGGTGGATCGACATGCCGACATCGTGGAGCAGCGCGCCGCCCGCGACAACCACCTCGGCGTCGCGGTCGCGCATCCCGTGATCGCGAACCATCGCCGACTCGATTCCGCCCTTGGTCAGCAGCCGAAGCAGGCGCAGCGCGATGTTGAGCACCACCTGGACGTGGACCCAGGAGTGATCGGACATCCCCAGCCGCTGGGAGGTGACCTGGGCCATGTACCACCAGGCTCGCACCCGCTCATCGCCGTTGACCGCCTCGAGGAACCGCTCCAGCTTGCGGTTGCCCCGGGTCGGGGCGTGGACATTCGCCGCCTCGACCGCCTCCGCCGGTGAGGTCGCGCGCGGATCCGGCCCCTCGGCCGGGGCGCCTGCGCTCGGATCGGTCCCGTCGTCGGAGGAACCGGCGCGGCGGCTGGATCCCTTTGCTTCCACGGGTCTGATCTTCTCAGCCAGGGAGGGCCGCTTGTGAACTCCGTGTTTCCCGCTAGTTGCGGCTTTTACGACCGACGACGCGGTTACTTTCACCCCGCTGGTTCCTAAGGGATTCGGATGACGATCTGTCCCCATACCGGCGTCTCGCAGCCCGAGTGCTCGTGCCGGGTCTGCCTGCAAGCCCAGATCGAGCAGCACATGCCCTCGCTGCTGATGAGCGGGCGGCCGCAGCCGGCCGCCGACGGACGTGAGCTCGCCGATCGGGCCCGAGCCCGGACCCGCTTCGCGCGGGTCGCCGCGGCGATCAGGCCTCGGTCGGCGCGGCGGGACCGGGCCGCCTGAGCGCGCCCACGCTGGCCCCGACAACCATCGCGATCCCGAGCGTCTCGGCGAGGCTCAGGCCCTGGCTCAGCGCGACCAGCCCGACCAGCGCCGCGACCGCCGGCTCGAGGCTCATCAGGACCCCGAAGGTCCCGACCGCGAGACGCCGCAGCGCCTCCAGCTCCAGGGAGTACGGGAGCGCCGAGCTCAGCACCGCCACCGCGGCGCCGACCGCGATCACCCGGGCGTCCAGGAGGCCCTCCCCGCCGGCTGCGATTCCGGGCACCAGCATCAGCGCCGCCGCGACGCTCATCGCGATCGCCAGGCCGCGCCCGCCGCTGAACGCGCGGCCGACCCGGGCGCTGAGCAGGATGTAGAGGCCCCAGAAGACGCCGGCGCCCAGGGCGAACCCGACTCCGGCCGCCTCGGCCGAGCCGGAGGGTCCCGCCAGCAGCAGGATGCCGACCGCGGCCAGCGCCACCCAGAGCAGATCCAGCGCCCGGCGCGAGGACAGCAGCGCCACCGCCAGCGGGCCGACGAACTCGCAGGTGACAGCGATCCCCAGTGGGATCCGGTCGAGCGCCTCGTAGAAGCTCAGATTCATTCCGGCCAACGTGACGCCGAACAGCGCCGCCAGCAGCAGCGAGCCGCGCTCGGCGTGGAGCGGTCGGGGCCGCCAGATCGCCACCAGCAGCGCCGCGGAGAACAGCAGCCGACAAAGGACCGTGCCCGCGGGCCCGACCTCGTCGAACAGGGTGGTCGCCGCGGCCGCCCCGAGCTGGACGGAGAGCACACCGCCCAGGACGAGCAACGCCGCCGGCCCGTTGCCGTCCGGCGGCCC
>CAYZPZ010000005.1:0-21262 GCA_964480205.1 uncultured Conexibacteraceae bacterium | reverse complement strand
TCTCGTCGCCGAACAGCTCGGCCCGGATCGCCCGCTCCTCGGTCGCCGGGTAGGCATCGAGGATGCCGCCGCGGACCGCGAACTGGCCGCGCTCCTCCACCTGCTCGACCCTCTCGTAACCGGCCTCGGCGAGCAGCTCGGCGACGTCGCCGAGATCGACCGACTCCCCTTTGTGCAACGCCAGACCCTCCGGCCTCAGCGATGGGTCGGGCACCGCCTCGGCGAGCGCGATGGCACTGGCGACGACCACCGGCTGTGAGGGGCCGGACGCCGCGAGCACCGTCAGGGCGGCGACGCGGAGGCCCGCGAGGTGGGGCGGCGGGGCGATGTGGGAGAGGTAGCCCGTTCCCCGCGAGGGATAGAGGTGGACTGGCCGGGGTTGCAGGTAGGCGCGCAGCTCGCCGGCGAGGTCGCGGGCGGAGCGATCGTCGGCGCAGACCAGCAGCGCCGGCGCGGATGAGGCCTGGCTGCGCTCCAGCAGGGCGGCGAGGAGATAGCCACGCACCGCGCTGGAGACGTGGGCCTCGATCGGCCCGGCGCCGCCCGCGCGCTCGGAGAGCGCGCGTGCGAGCGCGGCGAAGCTCGCCGACTCGTCGGCCAGCTCCAGCAGCGGGCGCAGCCCCCTGGTATGTCCGATCTCGGTTGCCATGCGCGCACGACGAATGACCGGGGCGTCGCCCGGCGGGCCTCAACCGTACAGTGGCGGGCAATGCCGCCGGAGCTGCTCGCCTTCTGCGGGGTCGCAGCGGTCCTGGTCGTCACCCCGGGGCCCGACATGGCCCTGGTCGCCCGCAACGCGCTGGTCGCGGGCCGGGATGCGGTCCCGGTGACCGTGCTCGGAATCTGCGCCGGCATCCTCGTGCACGCGATGGCCGCGGCGATCGGTCTCTCGGCGCTGCTCAGGGCCTCGGCCACCGGCTACGCCGTGGTCAAGGTGGCCGGCGGCGCCTTCCTCGTCTACCTGGGAATCCAGGCCTGGCGGGCGTCCAGGCGCGACGAGGACGGCGGCGAGTGGATGCTCGGTCCGGCGCGCCGGTTCGCCGGCGGCGGGGCCTTTCGCCAGGGGTTCCTGACCAACGTACTCAACCCCAAACTGGTGGTCTTCTTCATCTCGGTGCTGCCGGCGTTCGCCTCGCCCGACGGCAGCTTCTTCGCGCAGGTGGTGATTCTCGCGTCCATCCACCTGGCGCTGACGCTCGCCTGGCTGCTCACCTACGGCAACGCCATCGCTCGTGTCGGCGAGGTGATGCGGACCCCGCGCATTCGCCACTTCCTGGAGCGCCTCAGTGGCACCATCTTGATCGCCCTCGGCCTGCGCGTCGCCGCCGACGGCGCGAGCGAGCTCTAGGTCCACTCGTGGACATTGTGGCCCCTAAGGGGCCAAATTCCCCACAACTCCCGCAGGAGCCCGACTCAGTCGCGATGCGGCAGCCCCGGCCCGGAGCGCTGCCACTCGACCTGGCCGCGGCCTTCAGCGGCGGAGCGCTCCACCACGCCGTCCCAGTCCAGCAGCATGCGCTTGATCCGGGCCACCGCCTCGGGCGGGTGAGCGGCGACCTCGGCGGCCAGGGCGATAGCGGCCTCCTCGGTGCGGGCGGCCGGGGCGACGCGGTGGACGAGGCCGAGGCGCAGGGCCTCGTCGGCGCCGACGTTGCGGGCGCTGAGCAGCAGGTACTTGGCGACCGAGAGCCCGCACAGGGTGACCAGGCGGGCCGGTCCCACGGGCACGCCGAGCTCGGCGCCCGGGAACTTCAGCCGCAGGTTGCCGCCGGCGACCCGCAGGTCGCAGGCGACCGCGATCTCGGCGCCGCCGCCGACCACGGCGCCGTGGCAGGCGGCCACAGTCGGCTTCGGGAAGGCGGTGAGGCGGTCGTAGAGGTCGGCGAACAGCTGCATGCGGCGCACCTTGCCCTCGGCGTCGAGCTCCTCGCGCACGTCGGCGCCCGCGGAGAGCCCGAGATGATCATTCGAGGAGATCACCAGCGCCCGTACGTTCTCGTCGGCCTCCGCGGGCTCGAGGTGCCCGAGCACCTCCTCCAGCATCTCCGTGTTGATCGCGTTGCGGGCCTCGGCGCGCTCCAGGCGCAGCAGCGCGACTCTGTCGTCGACCGAGTAGCTCGTGAGGGTCATCAAACGGGTCGCTCCTCGGGCTCCTCGGCGGGCTCGCCCGCGGCGATCCGCTCGACCAGGCGTTCCGCCTCGTCGGCGGCGCGGGCGATCAGGGCGGCGACCTCCTCGCGCGGCTGGTCGAAGCGGGCCAGCACGTAGGAGGCGACGATCTCGGGCTCGGTGCTGTCCGGCCGGCCCACCCCCGCGCGCACCCGCCAAAAGTCGCGGCCGCCCAGGCCGCGATCCAGGCTCTTCAGCCCGTTGTGGCCGGCGACCCCACCGCCGAGCTTGCTGCGCACCTCGCCGAAGGGGAGGTCGATCTCGTCGTGGAGGACCACCACCCGCTCCAAGGGCACGCCCAGGGAGCCGCGCGCCGGTCCCGCAGCCGAACCGGACTCGTTCATGAAGGTCTGCGGGAGCAGCACCGCGACGCGCGGGCCGCCCGGCCGGGTGCGGCCCTCGGCGATCAGGCCGCCGAAGCTCTTGCGCGCTCGCGGCAGCTGCCAGCGGCGGCTGAGCTCCTCGGCGATCTCGAAGCCGATGTTGTGGCGACTCGCCGCGTAGCGGGCGCCGGGGTTGCCGAGACCGACCACCAGCGCATCGGCGCGTCCATCTCCCCGCCGATCGTCTCCCTCGCCCCCGCGGCGACGCCGGAACAGCGACAGCGGCTACTCGCCCCCGCCCTGCTCGCCCTCGCCGCTCTCGCCCTCGGCCGCAGGCGCTTCCTCGCCCTCCGGGGCCTCCTCGCCCTCGGGGACCTCCTCGTCCTCGCCGACCAGCTCGGCCTCCTCCTCCAGCTCCGGCTCGGGCTCTTCCTCGACGCGCGGCGGGCTGAGGGTGGCGATCGTGATCTCCTCCGGTTCGTCGACCATGAACTTGGCGCCCGCGGGCGGGGTGACCGTGGCGAGCGAGACCGTGTCGCCGATCACCATCTCGGAGACGTCGACGGTGATCCGCTCGGGGATCTCGGTGGGCAGGGCCTCCACGGTCACCTCGCGGGTGACGTGCTCGAGCACGCCCCCCTCGCGAACACCGGGCGCCTGGTCGGTGCCCTCGAGCTCGATAGAGACCTCGGACTGAATCTCCTCGTCGAGGCGGACCTCGAGGCAGTCGAGGTGGATCACCTCGTCGCGAAGCGGATGGCGCTGCTGCTCCTTGATCACCACGGGCACTGCCTTGGAGCCGTCGATCTGCAGGTCCAGCAGGGTGTGGCCCTCGCCCAGCAGCGCGCGCAGCTCGCGCTCGGGAACCTGGAAGGGACGCGCCTCGCCGCCCTGGCCGTAGACCACTCCGGGCACCAGCCCCTCGCGCCGGAGGCGGCGGGTGGCGCGCGAGCCGAAGCGGTCGCGGGCGCTGACGGTGAGTGTTGTGCGGTCTGCAGCCATTGGGAGATGGGGACCACGGTCCCCACTCTGAGATCCTGGGTAGGAGCCAGGATAGAAAATGTGATGCAGCGATGAGCGACGAGCAAGACAAGCGGCAGGGCGGCGCCGAGGAGCGGGAGGGCGCCGGCGGCGAAGAGAGCGGCGAGCGCTGGGGCGTGGCGATCCCGTGGATGGAGGGCCGCCGGCGGGGGGCGCCGGGCGATCGGCCTCCCGAAGAGCACGCCCAGGAGCAGGGCGGGCGGATCCCCAGGACCCGGGTGGGGCGCTCGGCGAAGCTCGGCGCGGCGGTCGGTGGGCAGGCCACCCGCTACGCCGGCACCGCCGCCACCAACGTGGGGCGCTCGCGCGAGCGCAAGTCCGAGCGGCTCGAGAACCGCCATGCCGAGACCGCGCTGAAGATGGCCTCGGTGCTGGGCGAGATGAAGGGGGCCGCGATGAAGATCGGCCAGATGGCCTCGTTCATCGATATCGACTTCCTGCCTCCCGAGTACCGCGAGATCTACCAGCAGCAGCTCGCCAAGCTGCGCTCGCACGCACCCGCGATGCCCTGGGAGAAGGTGTCCAAGGTCCTGGAGGAGGAGTACGGCGGCCAGCCCGTGCCCCGGCTGTTCGCCTCCTTCGAGCCCGACGCCTTCGCCGCGGCCTCGATCGGCCAGGTCCACCGCGCCACCCTCCACGACGGCACCGAAGTCGCGGTCAAGGTCCAGTACCCGGGGATCGCCGAGGCGCTCGAGTCCGACCTGGCCAACGCCGGCATCGTGGTGCGGCTGGCCAAGGCGCTGGCCCCCGGCCTCGACGCGAAGGCGGTCGCCGGCGAGATCCGCGAGCGAGTGCTGGAGGAACTCGACTACGAATTCGAGGCTCAGAACCAGCGGGCCTTCGCCCGCGCCTACCGGGATCACCCCTTTATCTACGTGCCGAAAGTGCACTCGCGGCTCTCGCGGCGCCGGGTCCTGGTCAGCGAGCTCGTGGAGGGGCTCTCCTTCGAGCAGGTCAAGCAGCTGCCCCAGTACGACCGCGACATCTTCGGCGAGATCGTCTTCCGCTTCTGCTTCGGCTCGATCTACCACCTGCAGCACTTCAACGCCGATACCCATCCCGGCAACTACGTGCTGATGGAGGACGGACGCGTCGCCTTCCTCGACTTCGGCATGACCAAGCGCCTGAACGAGAGCCAGATCCAGCTCGAGCAGCGGGCCGTGGACGCCGCCGCGCGCGACGACGCCGACGCGCTGCTGGAGGCCCTCGACGATCTCGGCTTCCTCGCCAACCCCAAGCGGATCGACGCCGAGCGGCTGATGGACCACGTGAAGATGGTGGGCGGCTGGTACCTGGAGGACGGTGAGCTGCAGATCACCCCGAAGCGGGTTATGAAGATGATCGAGGTCACCTCCGATCCCCGCTCGGACTTCTATGACCTGGTGCGTAAGGAGGCCCTGCCCGCCGACGAGCTGATGGGCCGGCGCATGGAGACCGGGCTGCTGGCGGTGCTCGCACAGCTCCGCGCCACCGCCAACTGGCACCGGATCATGCGCGAGTGGGTCTACGCCGACCCGCCCTCCACCGTGCTGGGAGAGGCGGAGTGGCGCTACTTCGAGCGGCGGGGCATCCCCCAGACTCCGGGTCTGCCAGCCCGGGTCTGAGCCCGGTTGCCTCTAGGGCTCGGCGTCCTCCTCGAGCTCCTCGACCAGGTCCTCGGCCTCGGGCTCCTCGGGCTCGGGCGTCGGCGCCCGGCCGGCCGCGGCGTCCTCGGCGCGGGGGAAGAGGCGCGGATCGTTGCTGCAGATGCCGTGCACGCCCATCTCGATCAGCTCGACCATGCGCCCCAGGTCGTCGACCGTCCAGGCGATCAGTTCCAGCCCGGCCTGCTCGGCGGCCTCGACCAGGCGCGGCGTGACCAGGTGGTGGTAGGCCCAGACCGCGTCGATGTCGAGCTCGGGCGCCTGCTCGGCCAGCGTCTTGGGAAAGCGGCGGCGCATCGCGGCGAGCCCGGCGGCGATTCCCGGTCGGGCCCACCCGTACTGCGTCCAATCGCGCCGGGTCTTGGGGTAGGTCCAGCCCAGGCGCAGATCGGGCTCCAGCTGCCGCAGCTTGAAGAGGCTGTCGATCTCCATGGTCGAGACCATGGTCCGCTCCAGCAGGTCGTGGCCGGCGATCACCCCGGCCAGCTCGGCCTCGCGCCCGGGCAGCTTCAGGTCGCAGTCGATCTCCACCTCGTCGAGCGGGGGCTCGCAGAAGGCGTCGAGGGCCGCGGTGAGGCTGAGGGGGCGCCGCCGGCGCGCCTCGTCATGGTCGTGGGCGACGATCAGTTGGCCCTCCCGGGCGCGCAGCACGTCGAGCTCGATCATGTCGACGCCCTCGGCGACCGCCGCCTCGAAGCTCTCCAGCGTGTTGCCGGGTCTGATCGAGTCGGCGCCCTTGTGACCGATGCGCCGGAAGAGCAGGGACTCCTGCGCCTCCGTGGACTTCTTGACGGCCCCGCCCGTATCGCCCATGCAGGCAATTTAGAGGGATAGGGCGTGCCCGGTTGTCCGAGCCGATCCCGGCTGGTAGGTTGGCCTGCGTCGACGCGGGAGACCGATGCGCCAGACCCTGACTGCAATCGCCTGTCTCGCCGCTCTGGTGCTTGCCGCGGGTTGTGGGGAATCCGATGAGGAGCAGGCGCGGGAGGTGGTGCAGGAGTACGTCGATGCCAGCAACGACGAGGACTTCGAGACGGTCTGCGATCTGTACTCGGATGAGCTCAAGCAGCAGTTCGGGGCCGACGATTGCCCGGGCTTCGTCGAGGAGCAGAGCTCCGGCGTGGAGCAGGAGCTCGAGTTCGTCGACGTCCGGGTCAACGACGACACCGCCAGCGCCCAGGTCGACGCGGTCCGCGACGCCGAGGGAGGGCCGGCCCGGATCGGCCTGACCCTGGAGCGCCGGGACGGCGATTGGAAGATCACGGCGTTTCAGTAGCCGCGGCTCTACCCGGCTTCGCCATCAGGCGGCCACCAGGTCGCCCATCGCAAGTCGCTTCGGCCTTCGCTCCTGAGTACAGCGACCCGGCGGCCGCTCTAGCGCGCTACCTGCAGGGACGAATCGAACGCGACCGTTCGGACGTCGCGCGCTAGAACAGCTGGTTCTCGCCGGCGAAGATCTCCGAGACGGAGTCGTCGGTGAAGATGCGGCGGATCGAGTCGGCCAGGGTCTGGGCGGCCGAGATCACCTCGATGTTCTCGGGGGCGCCCGGACGAAGGGGCATCGTGTCGGTGACCACGATCCGCTCGATCTTCGAGTTCTCGTAGGCGAGCCGCTCGTAGGCGGGCCCGGAGAAGACGCCGTGGGTGGCGACCGCGATCACGCGCTTGGCGCCCTCCTCGAGCACGGTGGTCGCGGCGGCGGCCAGGGTGCCGGCGGTGTCGATCATGTCGTCGACCAGGACCGCGGTCTTGCCCTGCACGTCGCCCACCACGTAGCCGATCTCGGCGACCTGCTGGGCGGGTCGCTCCTTCTCCATCACCGCCCAGGTGCAGCCCACCTTGCGGGCGAAGTTGCGGGCGGTCTTGACGCGGCCGGCGTCCGGCGAGACGATCACGGGCTCCTCCTCGAAGCCGAGGTCGGAGATGTACTGGGTGAGCATCGGCATCGCGGTCATGTGGTCGAGGGGGACGTGGAAGAAGCCCTGGACCTGGCCGGCGTGGAGGTCCATGGTCAGGATGCGGTCGACCCCGACCGACTCCAGGGCCTTGGCGACGATCCGGGCGGTGATCGGCTCGCGGGGGGCCGACTTCTTGTCCTGGCGGGCGTAGCCGTACCAGGGCATCACGGCGATGATCCGGTGCGCGGAGGCGCCCTGGGCGGCGTCGATCATGGTGAGCAGCTCCATCAGGGCGTCGTTGGGGGTCATCCCCGCCGACTCGTTGGCGGAGGTGGACTGGACGATGAAGACGTCGGCGCCGCGGATTGACTCCTCGTAGCGGCAGTAGACCTCGCCGTTGGAGAAAGTCTTCAGGGTGACCTCGCCCAGGTCGACGTCCAGGTGGCGGGCGATGTTGGCGGCGAGGTCCATCGAGGCGCGGCCGCCGAACACCATCAGCCGCTTGGTGTAGTCCTGGGTGATCGCGCTGAGCGCCTGAGGTCGCTCCTCGATCGTGCTCATCAGGATCTAGCCCTTCCTCTTCGTCTTCGACTCCTTCGCCTTGCGCTCGGCAAAGCCCTCGACGTTCTCCTGCTTCGTCCGGGCGATTCCCAGCGAGCCGGGAGGCACGTCGTCGGTGATCACCGAACCGGCACCAGTGTAAGCATCGTCCCCGACTTCTACGGGGGCGACGAAGGTGGTGTCAACCCCGCCGTGCACGTCGGCGCCGATCTTGGTCCGGTGCTTTTGGTGGCCGTCGTAGTTCGCAGTCACCGTGGAGGCGCCCAGGTTGGTGCGCTCGCCGACCTCGGCGTCGCCGATGTAGGAAAGGTGGGGCACCTTGGCGCCGGCGCCGATCTCCGAGTTCTTGATCTCGACGAAGGTGCCGGCCTTGGCGCCCTCGCCGATCCGGGCGCCGGGGCGCAGATAGGCGAAGGGCCCGATCGCAGCGTCGGCGGCGACCTCGCACTCGAACAGGTAGGAGTGGGGGGCGGTCACCCGCTCGCCGATGCGGGCGTCGATCAGGGTGCTCATCGGCCCGATCACCGAGCCGGCGCCAACCCGGGTGGTGCCGCGCAGGGAGGTTCCCGGCTCGATGCGGACATCGGGGGCGAGCTCGACCTCGGCGTCGATCCAGGTGGCCTCGGGATCGAGGATGGTCACGCCCGCGCGCATGTGGCGATCGAGGATGCGCCGGCGGGCCTCCTGGCTGGCGCGGGCGAGGTCGGCACGGTCGTTTACACCCAGGTTGACGCCGGGGTCGGTCGAGCGGTAGGCGGCGACGGTGAGCCCGGCCCCCCGCATCACAGGCAGCACGTCACCCAGGTAGTACTCACCCTGGGAGTTGTGGTCGCTGATCCGGGCCAGCGCCTCGGCGAGGGGGGCCGCGGCGAAGACGTAGGTGCCCGCGTTCACCTCCTTGATCGCCAGCTGCTCAGCGGTGGCGTCGGTGGGCTGCTTGGCCTCGACGATGCGCTCGACGGTGCCGTCGGCGGCGCGGATCACGCGGCCGTAGGAGCCGGGGTCATCGAGCTCGGTAGTCATCAGGGTGGCCGCGGCTCCCGCCTCGGTGTGCGTGCGGATCAGCTCCCCGAGGATCTCCGCGGAGATCAGCGGGTGATCGCCGGAGAGGACCAGAACGGTCTCGCTGGCGGCGATCACGTCCATGGCGGCGCGCAGAGCCCCGCCGGTGCCGTTGGAGGTGGGCTGGACCACCGTCTCGGTGCCGTCGGGCAGGGCCGGGCCGAGGTCCCGGTCGGGCGAGACGACCACGCAGATCCGCTCGGCGCCGGCCTCGCGCGCCGCGGCGATCGGCCAGGCGACCATCGGCCGGCCGCAGACCTCGTGCAGGACCTTGGGCAGCGACGACCGCATACGGGTCCCCTCGCCCGCGGCCATGATCAGAGCCGTGGGAGCGCTCACCGGGGAATCGTAGAACCGATCCGCGAGCGGCCGCGGGAAGGCCCCTGCGGAGGCCACGCGCAGGCGGGCGGCTCCGGCCGCGCTCCGCCCGTCGCTTGGTCTCGCAAGCCGCCGATGCCAGCTCCCGGGAGAGGATTCCAACCTCTGCTGCCAGGACCAAAACCTGGAGTGCTAGCGCTACACCACCCGGGATAGGCCCCCGAGTTTACGAGCCGGGCTAATCCGCATCCGAGCCCGAGCGCGACACCTTGCCGGCCTCGGTGCCGGGCTCGTCGGCGGGCCCGCTGGGCGGGGGAATGCCGAGCACGCGCATCGCCTTCAGCCCCAGGCCGAGCTTCTCGCGCCCCTCGGTGGAGGTGACGTCGTGCCCGCACAGCTCCTTGGCCCGCTCCAGTCGGTAGCGGATGGTGTGGCGGTGGGTGAACAGCCTCTGGGCGGTGGCGGCGACGTTTCCGTCGAGCTCGAGGTAGGTCTCGACCGTCTTCACCAGCTGGGTCTCGTACTGCTCGTCGTAGGCCGCCAGCGGCTGGACCGTCTCGGAGTAGAAGCGGTCCAGCTCTCCGGGGTCCTCGCTCATCGCCGGAAGCAGCAGGCGGTAGGCGCCGGTGTGCTCGAAGGCGAGCAGGCGCGCGCCCTGGGCCTCGCCCACGTTGGCGGCGAGCCGGGCCTCCTGCCCCGCCCGGTAGAGGTCGACGGGGTCGGAGACGATGCGGCTGCGCGAGACCGTGATCGCGAACCCGGTCAGACCCTGCTCGAGCTCGGAGGCCAGCGCCTCGGCGGCGCGAGCCAGCCTGCTGTCCTCGGCGGTGGGAACCACCGCGATCACCTCCGAACCCTCGCCGGCGTGCTCTCCCTCGGCCGCCAGGGCACCCGCGCTGATCGCCCGGATCGCGCGAACCGCGATCGTCAGCACCCGCTTGCGCCACTCCCCGCTCTGCGCCGCCCGTGGCACGGCGCGCGCGATCAGCACCCCCGAGCCCTGGGAGAGGTCGGCGCCGAGCTCCGCGGCGCGGGCGGCGATGTCGCCGCGGTCGGTGACCGAGCGGTCGAGCAGCGAGTGGACGAAGTCCGAGGCGGCCTCCTCGCTCGCCCACTCGGGCGAGCGCGAGCGCTCCAGCTCCAGCCCCAGCAGGGTCGCGACCATGCGCAGCAACGCCGCATCGGGCTCCTCGTCGCCCCGCGGCCGCCAGCGCATCTCGCCCACCGCGTTGTCGGCGACGCGCAGCTCGAGCACGCGCGCGTCCTCGCCCCCGGCCAGGAGCTTGCCCTCCTCGTCGGGGGAGGCGGCGGCGACGGCGAGCACCGCGCTGGAGCGGTCGATCAGGGCCACGCTCGCCTCCAGCACCGCGGCCGCTGCGCGGGCGACCGCGGGCAGCCCGGCACCGGACTCGATCGCCGCCGAGAGCTTCTCCAGGCCCGTCTCGGCGCCCTTGGAGCGCTGCCTCTGAGCTGGGTTCATCGGCATAGCTTAGGAGCGGCCCGCCGCCCCGGCCGATCCGGGCCTGATGCCTACAAAAACTCCGTGATCTTGTCCCACTCGTAGAAGACGAGCAGGCCGATCATCACCCCGAGGATGACCAGGGCCGCGAGCACGAACAGCGACAGAAAGCCGGCCGCGAACTTCTCCCAGGTGCGCCCGTAGGAGCCCAGCGCGGGCACCAGGATCAGGCCGATGAATGCGGCGATCGTGACCACCGCGGCGGCCCCGAACAGGTGGTACTCATTAACCCACGCCAGCAGGGGGTCCACCGCCCCGTCGAGAAGCACCATCATCGCGGCGCGGATTGTCGCGTATGTGGGTGAGGATCAGCGCCACGGCCGCCGTCGCGGAGAAAGCGGAGAAGCCCAGGGCCCAACCCCCCCAGACGTCGCTGAGCCAATGCACCCGCAGGTAGACGCGGGTCAGCCCGATCAGCGCCGTGAGCGCGATCCCGGCAGTGATCAGCGCCGTCCGACGGCTGATCCCGGGGACGATCCTCCAAGCGACGGTGACCGCCAGCCACGTGTAGATCGTGGCGTACGCCGCGTGGCCGCTCGGGAACGCGGCCCCGTCGGTGCTGGTGAGGCCCTCGGGCGGCCGCTGCCGCAACGTCCACTCCTTGATCAGGTCGGTCATCACGATGATCGCCACCATCCCCGTGATCAGAACGACGAGCTCGGTCCAGCGGCGGATCGCAGCCAACGCCAGCGCCGAGATCGCGGCCAGCGAGAACGCGACGTACCCGGATCCCAGCGCGCTGATCGCCTCGGTCACGTCGTCGAGCCAGGAGGAGCGCCCCTCGTCGGCCAGATCGAGGGCGGTCCGATCGAAGCTGGTCGGGCCCGGGTCGGCGGCCACCACGGTCCAGTAGGAGACGAGCGTGAACAGGCCGACCGCCAGCACGGCCACCAGCGTGGTTAGCTCCAGGCCGAGCCCGCCGGGGGTGAGGCGGCGGCCCAGGAAGACGGCCTGCGGACGCAGCCGCCTGGCCAGCGCGAGCAGCGGACGCAGCCGCCGCCGCCGCTCCATCTCGGCGGCCACCTTGCGTCGATTCTCCGCCACCCGCAGGTAGCGGTAGAGGACGATCGAGCCGACCACGACGCCGACGACGACCCCGAACCAGATCAGGCCCTCCCCCACGGCAGAGGCCACCGCATCGAGGCTCCGTGAGGCGAAGTAGCCGATCAGGATGAAGGTCGCCGCCCACAGCCCGGTGCCGAGCACGCTGTAGGGAGCAAACGCCGAGTAGCGCATGTTGCTGGTGCCTGCGATGAACGGCGCCAGCGCGCGCACGATTCCGATGAAGCGCCCGACCACGATCGTCTTGCCGCCGTGCCGGTTGAAGTAGCGCTCGACCTGGCGCAGCCTCTCCTCGGTGATCCGCAGCCGCTCGCCGTGCCGGACCAGGAAGGGCCGCCCCAGCCTGGCGCCGATCATGAAGCTGACCGAGTCCCCGGAGAAGGCCGATAGCCAGGTGACGGCGATGATCACGGGCAGCGAGATGTCCCCCTGGCCGGCGACGGCGCCGCCAAGGATGACCGTGAACTCCCCCGGAGCGACCAGGCCGACGAAGGCGCCGGTCTCCAGGAAGGCCATCACCGCGACCAGGAGGTAGGTCCAGGAGCCGAGCTGCTCGGAGAGGTCCTTGACGATGCCCTCGAAGTCGACCTCCGGCAGCCGGTCGCGGAAGATCAGCAGGGCGACGATCGCGGCGGCGATCAGGGCACCCCGCACCCAAGCTCGGTTGAGGGGCAGCCGGCTCATCCCCTCGCGGGCCCGACCTCCGCCTCGGACGCCAGCGGCGCGGTGGCGATCGCGCTGGGGAAGTCGCCCCGGATCCGATCCGCCGCCCTCTCGGCCTCGGACGACTCGGAGAACAGCCCGACCGCGGTCGGGCCCGAGCCGGTGACGAGCGCCTGAGCGGCGCCGGCGCCCGCCAGCGCCTCGAGCGCACTCTCGATCTCCGGACGCAGCGAGAGCGCCGCCCGCTGCAGGTCGTTGACCAGGTGCTGGGGATAGCCGAGCGGAGAGGCGCCGTCGACGACGGCGTCTCGCAGCGAGGTTCGAATCGCCTCGATCTCGGAGGTGCCGCGGGCCAGGCCCAGCCGGTCGGCCTCGCCGTAGACCTCGGCGGTGGTCAGGCCCATGCTCTGCGGCACCAGGACGACGCCGTGGTCGGCCGGGCGTGGGATCGGCTCCACCACCTCGCCGGCGCCGCTCACGAGGCAGGGCCGGGGGTTGAGCTGGGAGGGGACGTCGGCGCCGACCGCGGCCGCGATCCCCCGCAGCCCCTCGACCCGCCCCCGCGCCAGGCGCAGGACGGCGGCGGCGTCGGCGCTGCCGCCCCCCAGTCCGGCTGCGATCGGGATCCGCTTGCAGACCTCGACTCGCAACGGCGGCGCGTCCCAGCCGGCATCCCGCAGCCCCGAGAGCGCCTTCTCGACCAGGTTCGGCCCCGGGATCTCCGGGCAGACCACCTCGTCTTCGCCCTCGATCTCCTCGACCGCGAGCTCGTCGGCCAGCTCCAGCGGCTCGAAGATCGAGGCGAGCTCGTGCAGCCCGTCGTCGCGAGTGGGGCCCACGAACAGGCAGAGGTTGAGCTTGGCCGGGGCGCGCAGGATCAACCCAGCTCCTCGGCCAGCGCCTGGAACTCGTCCGGCGACAGGGTCTGCGCGCGAGCGTCCGCCGGCTTGCCGAGCCGCTCGAGCGCCCGGCGGACGTCGTCCAGCCGGCCCGGCCGCGCCAGCTCCAGCGAGCGCGCCAGCGACTTGCGCCGGTGGGCGAAGGCCTGGCGGACGAGCTCGCGGGTCTGCGCGGGCGCCCCCGGCCCGGTACGGCTCAAGCGAAGCAGCGCGGACTTGACGCGGGGGCGCGGCGTGAACACCGCGGGGTCGACCGTCCGCACCAGCGTCACCTCGCAGGCGAGCTGGGCGAGCGCGCTGGGCGCCCCGTAGTCCCGCCCGCCGGGGGCCGCGCGCAGGCGCTCCGCGATCTCGCGCTGCACCATCACCAGCCACGACCCGAGCGAGGGAAGCTCGGTGATCGTCCGCAACAGCAGCGGAGTGGCGATCGCGTAGGGCAGGTTGGAGACGAGCTTGGTGGGCTGCGGGCGCAGCGCCCCCAGATCCTCGCGCAGGGCGTCCCCCCAGACCAGGTTCACGTTGCCCACCTCCGCCGCCAGGGGCTCGAGCTCGGCTCGCAGCCGCCGGTCGCGCTCGATCACGTGCACGCACGCCACCTCCGGCGCGAGCCGGTCCGTGAGCGCTCCGCCCCCTCCCCCCACCTCCAGGACCACGTCCGCCGGCTGCAGACCGGCCTCCCGCACGATCATCTCCAGCAGGTTGGGATCGGCGAGGAAGTTCTGGCCCAGACGCCGCTGCCTGGCGCTCGCTCGCGGCACCCGTGGCATCACGCCGCGCAGTCTAGGTTCCGCTGTGCCTGCCCGTCCGCCGGCGCCTACCAGCCGAACACTCGCGCGGCGTTGGCCTCGATCTGCGCCTCGAGCCGCTCGTAGGCGGTCCCCCTCTCGGCCGCCACCACCCGCGCGGTCTCCACCACATGGGCGGGCTGGTTGGGCTTGCCGCGGACCGGCTGCGGGGCGAGGAAGGGCGAGTCGGTCTCCACCAGCAGGCGCTCTGAGGGCACGATCGCCGCCGCCTCGCGCAGCTCCGCCGCCTTCGGGTAGGTGACGTTGCCCGCGAACGAGCAGTACCAGCCGTGCTCGGCGGCTCGCTCGGCCCAGGCGGGGCTGGCCGAGAAGCAGTGCAGGATCACGTCGCTCCCCGCCTCGGTCGCGAGCGTCTCGAACGCCTCGGAGTAGGCGTCCTCGGAGCCCTGCCGGTCGCGCAGGTGGACGACGACGGGCTTATGGACCCGAGCGGCGATCGCCAGCTGCTCGGAGAAGGCACGCCGCTGCTCATCCGGCTCCGACCGGTCCCGGTAGAAGTCGAGGCCGGTCTCCCCGATCGCGACCACCTCGTCGGCCCCGGCGAGCTCCTCGATCGCGGCGGCCGCCCGCGAGTCGAAGCCGTCGGCTCCGTTCGGATGCCGCCCGACGCTGGCGAACACGGCCCCGTGAAGGCGGGCGAGCTCGAGCGCGCCGGGGTTGGAGTCCTCGCCCAGGCCGACGGTGAGGATGCGTGCGACTCCACTCTCGGCCGCGGCGTCGATCAGCTCCTGCGGCTCCGGCTCGCAGAGGCCGAGGTGCGCGTGGGTGTCAACCACGCGCCGAGTCTATGAGCCAGCGATTTCGCTTCGCTATGCCGGCTCCAGCTTGGGGAAGAGGGGAGCGAGCTCGCCGATCGACTGGCCGCCGCCGCCCGAGCCGAACTCGGCGAGCTCGCGCAAGTCCTCGCCGAGGGCGTCGAGCAGCCTGTCCGTCGTCTCCGGCATGTAGGCGTGCAGCAGAAGGGTGGTCACGCGCAGCCCTTCGGCGAGGCCGAAGAGGACGCCGTCGAGCCGCGCCTCCTCTCCCTCTGCCTTGGCCAGGTCCCAGGGGCGGGTCTCCTCCACGTATTGGTTGAGTCGGCGGACCAGCTTCCAGATCTCCTCCAGCGCCTGGGTCAGCTCGGCCTCGTCGAGCAGGGCGCGGACCCTGTCGGGGGCCCCATCGAAGCTCGAGGCCAGCTCGGGCTCGGGCTCGCCGGAGGGCACCGTCCCGTCGCGGTAGCGCCCGACCATCGACAGCACTCGGTTGGCGAGGTTGCCGTACTCGTTGGCCAGCTCGGTCTCATAGCGCGCCTCGAACCCGGCCGGCGAGATCTGGCCGTCCTGGCCGAAGGAGACCTCCCGGAAGCAGTAGTAGCGCAGTGCGTCGGCGCCGAACTTCGCGATCACCTCGTCCGGATCGAGCACGTTGCCCAGCGACTTGGACATCTTGTGCCCCTCCAGCAGCAGGTAGCCGTGGATGAACATCCGCTTGGGGGGCTCGATTCCCGCCGCCATCCGGAAGGCCGGCCAGAAGATCGCGTGGAACTTGAGGATGTCCTTGGCGAGGATGTGGAAGGCCGGCCAGAAGGTGGCGGTCAGGTCCTCTTCCTCGCGCGCGTAGGCGAGCGCCGTGTAGTAGTTGAGCAGCGCGTCGAACCAGACATAGATCACCTGCTCGGGATCCCAGGGGACGGGCACCCCCCACTTCAGCCTGGGGCGGCTGAGCGAGACGTCCTGCAGGCCCCGGCGGATGAAGGCCAACGCCTCGTTGCGGCGGAAGTCGGGCGTGACGAACTCCGGCCTCTCCTCGTAGAGCCGCTCGAGGTCCTCCTGGAAGGCCGACAGCCGGAAGAACCAGTTGTCCTCCTTCTCGCGGGCCAGCTCGATCTTGTGGATCGGGCATGTGTTGCCCTCGCCCAGCTCCGATTCGGTCTTGAAGTCGGCACAGCGGGGGCAGTACCAGCCCTCGTAGGTGCCCTCGTAGACGTGGCCGTTGTCGTGGACCCGCTGGACCACCTCCTGAACCCGCTTCATGTGCCCCTCGTCGGTGGTGCGGATGAAGAAGTCGTTGGAGGCGTTCACCTTGGCGGCCATCTCCTTGAATCGCGGGGCGAGGCGGTCGCCGAGCTCGCGCGGGGTGACCCCCTCCCGCTCGGCGGCCTGCGCCACCGGCTCGCCGTGCTCGTCGGTTCCGGTGAGAAAGAAGACGTCCTCGCCACGCTGGCGGTGGTGGCGGGCGAGAATGTCGGCCGCGATCGTCGAGTAGGCGTGGCCGAGATGGGGCTCGCCGTTGACGTAGTAGATCGGCGTGGTGACGTAGAAGCTCACGAGGCGGCTGAGCATAGACCGGGGCCCGCAGCGCCCAACCATTCGGGAGGCCGAGCGGACCGCGGACGGCTACCCTGCAAAGGGATGAGCTCGTGGCGCCAGCAGGCGATGATCGACTCCCCGGTCGAAGAGGTCTGGGAGATGGTTCGCGACCCGAATCGCTACCCGGAGTGGGCGAGCGAGATCGTCGAGGTGACGGGGCTTCCCACCGTGCAGGCCGACGCGGCCTTCCAGCAGCTGACCACCGATCCGGACGAGCCGAGCGGTAAGCACCTGGTCAACTTCCAGATCGAGGAGGTTGACGAGGAGGTCCACAGCATCCACCTGCGCTGCCTCGACTCCCGCACCTACCTGCGCTGCGCCGTGACCGAGGCCCAGGGCAGCACCTTCGTCGACATGGAGACAGGCGTCGACGAGGGCGATGCCGAGGCCGCCACCGACCGAAAGACCAGGGACTTCTTCATCCGCCTCGGCCACAAGATGCTCGACGGCCTGCGGCGGACGACGCGCTCAGGAACCTAGAGGAGCTTCTCCTGGCCCTTCGCACCCCCGCGGCGGCGGCGCGGGACCCCGGCGGCCTCGGTCAGGGCCTCTTCGACGTCCCGCAGGATCGCGCGCTCCGAGCGTGAGGCGACGATCGGCTCAGCCATCTCATCGACGTGCACGTAGGTGCGGCGGCCCTCGCCCCGCTCTTTGGGATCGAGCGGTACCAGGGCATAGATGCGGTCGGCCCGGGCGAACTTCCCGTAGCCGAGCGAGATCATGCGTGGGTCGCGCTTGGCCATCGAAAAACCTGGAAACACCGTACCGGCGTCGCGGGACGGCTTCGCCACAAACGGCCAGCATCCTCGTCGGCCACAAACACCGCCGACGAACCAACGCGGCCGGATCTAGCGCCT
Organism: uncultured Conexibacteraceae bacterium; assembly: GCA_964480205.1. Taxonomy (GTDB): domain Bacteria; phylum Actinomycetota; class Thermoleophilia; order Solirubrobacterales; family 70-9; genus CAYZPZ01. The sequence continues at coordinate 4,090 of CAYZPZ010000005.1, read as the reverse complement.
GGGATCGCGGCCGGTGATCCCCCGGTAGAGCTCGTTGGCGGGGACCCCGGTGAGGGCGGAGACGATGCTGGCCGCGGCCCGCGGCCGGGCGCCGGCGCGGACCAGGCCGCGCAGGGCGTCGATCGCGAAGCCGATGTCGGTGCTGGCCGCCTCGCGGGCCGGACCGATCACCACCACGATCTCGCCTCGGACGTCGCCGCGGAAGCGCCGCATCAGCTCGCCGAGGCTGCCGCGCGCCACCTCCTCATGCAGCTTGGTCAGTTCCCGGCAGACCGCCGCCGGGCGGTCGGGCGCCAGCGTGGCCAGCGCCGCCAGCGACTCGGGCAGGCGCCGCGGCGACTCGAAGGCGATCACGGTCTCGGCTGACTGCAGCACACGCTCCATTTCGCCGGTTCGGCGCGGGAGGAAGCCGAGAAAGCGCCAGCGGTGGGTGGGCAGCCCGGAGGCGACCAGCGCGGTGATCACCGACGAGGGCCCGGGCAGCACCTCGATCTCGAGATCGCGATCGATGCAGGCGCGGATCAGCCGATAGCCGGGATCCGAGATCGCCGGGGTGCCGGCGTCGGAGACCAGTACTACCGAGTCGCCGCGCTCGATCACCTGGGCCAGCTCGCGCGAGCGCTCCTCCTCGTTCTGCTCGTGGTAGGAGACCAACCGGGGCGCCGCCAGCTCCAGCAGCTCGAGCAGACGCCCGGTGCGGCGGGTGTCCTCGCAGGCGATCAGATCGGCCTCGGCCAGCGCGTTGCGGGTGCGCGCGGTGATGTCGCCGAGGTTGCCGATCGGGGTCGGGCAGACGGTGAGCTTTCCGGGCATCGTCCGAGCCTATGGCTAGCCGGCGCCGAGCTCCTCGAGCGCCATCTGGGCGGCACCGATCATGCCCGCGTCCGGACCCATCTCGGTGAGCTTCACCGGAACGCCGTTCATCGGCGGCAGAGCGCGCCACGCCAGCTCCTCGCGGGCGGGGCCGAGCAGCAGCTCGCCGGCCGCGGAGACCCCACCGCCGATCACGATCAGGTCCGGGTCGAAGATATTGGCGAGGCTGGAGAGCGCAACCCCGAGGTGGCGCCCGGCCGCGCTCACCACCCCGCGGGCGACCTGGTCCCCGGCCTGAGCCGCCTCGGTCACGGTCCTGCCGGTGATGCCGCCATCGGCGAGCGCCCTGCCCAGCGCCGAGTCCGGGTGCCGCTCGGCCGCCGCTGCCCCGTCGCGGGCCAGGGCGGTCCCCGAGGCCATCGTCTCCACGCAGCCGCGATTCGGGCAGCTGCCCTGACAGGGGGGGCCGTTCTCGTCGACGACCACATGCCCGAGCTCCGCCGCCGCGCCGGTCGAGCCGCGGTAGGGCTCGCCGTCGATGATCACCCCTCCCCCGATTCCGGTCCCGACGGTCAGCATCAGGGCGTTCCGGCTGCCCTTCGCGACCCCGAAACGGTGTTCGGCGAGCAAGGCGGTGTTGGCGTCGTTGTCGACTGCCACGGGCATCCCGGTGCGCTCGGCGATCTCGTCGCGGATCGGGACGTCGCTGATGTCGAGATTGACGGCGTTGATGGCCACCCCGCGCTCGCGGTCGATCGTGCAGGGGATCCCCAGGCCCGCCCCGATCACGCCCGGGCGCGCCTGCCGCGCCTCCTCCAGCTCCTGGGCGATCGCGTCCAGGACCTCCCGCTCGCTGGCGCCTGCGGACTTCTCCCGGCTGGTGTGGTGGACGCGCTGGTCGGAGTCCACCACCCCGGTGAGCAGCTTGGTCCCGCCCAGGTCGACGCCGATCGCCTCGCGCGGGCTCAACGCTGAGGAATGTCGGGCGGCGGCATGCGGTAAGTATTTCCGATGCCTTCCGAGGGAGAAGAGCGGCCCCCCGGGCCGCAGCGGGACTCCGACGGCCCGAAGGGCTCGGGCGGGGAAGCCCCCGAGTACACGGTCTACGGGCGCGGCGGTCAGACGCGCCGCCAGAAGGCCCCTGCCCGCAAGGGCAAGCCGAAGTCGGATGGCTCGGACAAACCCGACTACAAGATCTACCGCTCGCGTCCCAGCCTGCGCGAGCGGGTGCGCAAGCCCGACATCGGTGCGATCCGGCGCTCTCGCGGGCGGGGGCTCCGTGACCGGCTCGGCTCGGTCGGTGGTGGCGGGCGACGGCGCTGGCTGCGCTGGGTCCTGGTCGGCGTGGTCGCCTGGTTCGCGCTCAGCTTCGTCACCTTCGCGATCTCGGCTCAGATCCAGAAGGGGAAGCTCGACGACGCCGCCAAGCAGGCCCTGGCGGGGGGCCCCGACGTGCTGGCCGGGCAGAACATCCTCATCCTCGGCGGCGACCGCCGCGGGGAGCGGCAGCGCAACGCCGCCGGACAGGAGGGCCAGGGCCCACCGCGCGCCGACACGATCATGGTGCTTCACGCGTCGCTAACCAGCTTCCGCAAGCTCTCGATCCCTCGAGATGTCTACGCGGCGATCCCCGACTGCGGCAGCCAGCGGATCAACGCCTCCCTGGCGTGCAACACCAACAGCCTCGATGGCAACCCCGCGTCCACCATTCGCACCGTCGAGGACTTCCTGGGGATCGACATCAATCACATCGTGATCATCGACTTCGACGGGTTCGCCGACTTCATCAACACGCTCGGCGGCGTCGAGCTCGACGTCCAGAAGCGCGTCTGCGGCGACGTCGACGGTGGCAAGCGCCAGGGCGGCGTTTCGATCAACCTCCGACCCGGGTCGCACACCCTGGAGGGCGATAAGGCGCTGGCCTTCGCCCGCATCCGCCAGAACCGCTGCGATCCGCGCGAGGACGACACCGACCGCGCCGCCCGCCAGCAGACCATGCTGGATGGGATCGAGAGCCGACTGGCCAGTCCGCTGCGGCTGCCCTACAACTTCGCCAAGGGCCCGTGGATCGGCTGGAATGCCCCCAGGGCGTTCATCAGCGACATGGGCGGCGCCACCCTGCCGCAGGTGGCGCTGGCCGCGATCTTCGGCGGCAGCGGCGAGGCCAACGTGCTGGGGCGCGAAAACTTCACCGTGGGACCGGGCGACAGCCTGTTCATCCCCCAGGGCGAGTGCCGGCGCGCGGTCGAGGATCTGACCGGGGGGCCACCCCGCGAATCGCCCGCCTGCAGCCCCGGCTAGTCCGAGCTGGAGCCGGCCTTGGCGGCGCTGCCGCTCTCGCCGGAGGAGGCCTTCGAGTCCGCCTTTGACTCCCCCTTGCCGTCGGAGCCCGTCGAGGAGTCGCCCTCGCCCGAGGCGGCCGCCTTGCCCTTGGCCTTGTAGTCGGTCGAGTAGAAGCCCGAGCCCTTGAAGTGCACGGCCACGGGGTGGAAGACGCGCTCCACCGGGGCGCCGCAGACCTCGCAGGAGGAGAGCGGCTCGTCGGAGAAGCCCTGGAGGGCCTCGAAGGTGTGGCCCTCGCTGCAGCGGTACTCGTAGATCGGCACGCCGCCAGTCTAGGCTGCAGCCATGGCAAAGGCCGCAACAGAACGAGAGACGGTGACTCTGGACAAGGTCGTGGCGCTGTGCAAGCGCCGCGGCTTCATCTTCCAGTCCTCGGAGATCTACGGCGGGCTCGCCTCCACCTACGACTACGGCCACTACGGCGTCCTGCTCAAGAACAACGTCAAGGCCGAATGGTGGCGGGCGGTGGTGCAGGAGCGCGACGACATGGTCGCGCTCGACGCCGCGATCCTCATGCACCCGCGCACCTGGGAGGCCTCGGGGCACCTGGAGGGCTTCACCGATCCGCTGGTGCAGTGCCTGGGCGAGTGCAAGCGGCGCTGGCGCGAGGACGACCTGCGCGAACAGCAGCTCGGCGCCGAGGACGCGGAGGGCGAGATCCGCTGCCCCGAGTGCGGCGGCGAGCTCTCGGAGCCCCGGCAGTTCAATCTCATGTTCGAGACCCTGATGGGCCCCTCCGAGGAGACAGGGATGAAGGTCTACCTGCGCCCGGAGACCGCGCAGGGCATCTTCGTCAACTTCAAGAACGTGCTCCAGTTCGCGCGGAAGAGGCCGCCCTTCGGGATCGCCCAGGTGGGCAAGGCCTTCCGCAACGAGATCACCCCCGGCAACTTCATCTTCCGCACCCGCGAGTTCGAGCAGATGGAGATGCAGT
>CAYZPZ010000004.1:22874-24433 GCA_964480205.1 uncultured Conexibacteraceae bacterium | reverse complement strand
AGTAGCGAGGAGCGTTGCTCCGCACCTCCAGCAGCGGGGTTCCCCGCCGCGGGGCGAGCGGGGCATAGGAGTGGTTCCAGCTGTAGCTGCGCGCGTCCGCCGGGGCGGGCAGCCTCCAGCCGCGATAGTCGACCCAGGGCTCGGCCTCCATCGCCGCCGCCAGCGGCAGGGCGAGCCCGCCGAGTGCGACGATCGCGGCGCCCGCGACCAGCGCCGCACGCCGGCCCAGCCCCGGCAGCCAGAGCCACGCCGCGACCAGCAGCAGCAGGACGAGCCCGCCGAGCAGCGACTCGGGGCCCGGTCGGATCGCGGCGGCCGCCGCGTACGTTCCGACCAGGACCGCCAGGCCCGCCGCCCGCCCGCCCGAGCCGGCCGCCCGCCGGGGCCAGAAGGCGAGCGCCGCGGCGAGCGCGAGCAGGCAGACCAGGCCGACCAGCAGGACCAGCCGCGACCACCTCTCGTCGCCCGCGTAGGGGAACTCCACCTCGCCCCCGAGGCCGGCGAAGCCGCGGTCAACGCCGGCTGCGAGCTCGGCCCAGCCTCCCGGTCCGAGCAGCGACGCCGGCAGCCCCACCGCCACCGCGGCCGCGGCGGTGGTGACAGCCAGGGCGGTGGCGGCCAGCGCGGCGGCCATCCAGGGCCCGATTCCGCGCCACTCGATCAAGCTCATGGCGCAGGCGGCGCCGGCGATCGCGGCGAGGGCCAGGGCCACGCGCGCCATCGGCGGGTCTGCGAGCAGGGCGAGCCAGTGGGCCGTGGCGAAGACGGCCAGCGCCGTGAACGCCGCCAGCCGCAGGAGAGGCGCGCGCGTCGCGGGGGCGCTCAAGGCGATGCCCCCAATTCCCTCCTGGAAGGATCGGCCGACCCCGCTGACGCGCGGGCGATCGCCGCCAGCGGGTAGCCGCGACAGCCGGCGACCTCGAAGGCCGGCTGGGCACCGGGGACCGGCTCCGGGGTGACCAGGAAGCCGGCGGTCTCACCGCCCCCTCGGCCCCGCTCGGGCAGACGCCGCGACGGGGTCACCCAGATGATCGCCCCACCCCGGCGAGGCGGGTGCGCCGCTCCCGGCCGCCGCGGGTCGACCAGCGCCAGGCGGGCGTGGACCCCCGGCCAGGAACGCAGCCCCCGGTCGATCGCCACCGGCCGGGGGTCGTCACCGAGCAGCAGCGAGCAGCCCCCGGCCCGGGCCAGATGCAGGCAGAGCGAGGTCGCGGCCCGCACCGCCTTGCGCAGCGCCTCCTCGTCGTCTCCCGCGCGTAGATCGAGTGCCACCAGCGGCGAGGAATCCCCGCCTCCCTCCAGGGCGCGCTCCATGAGCTCCCCGGTGCGGGCGACGCTCGGCCAGTGGATCCGGGAGGCCGGGCTTCCCGGTCGCCACGCCCTCACCCCGTCGATCTCCGGGTCGATCGCCCAGGCTGCACGCCCGTTGGCGCGCTGCCCCTGCAGCCCCGCCGCCTGGTGCGGGGGGCTGCCGCCGTTGCCCCCGGCCGGGGGGCGCAGCGGCTCCGCCCGCGGCAGCACCAGCACCCTCTGTCCCGGATCGCCGCCCACCTCCCGCC
>CAYZPZ010000004.1:4075-22774 GCA_964480205.1 uncultured Conexibacteraceae bacterium | reverse complement strand
TCCGCCCGCGGCAGCACCAGCACCCTCTGTCCCGGATCGCCGCCCACCTCCCGCCGGTGCAGGCGCAGCGGGTCGTGCACGCGGAGCCGGGCGGGCTCGACGCGGCGGGGTCCCCAGTGCTCGAAGCTGATCGCGCCCCCCGCCACGGTCCGCGGCCTTCGCTCGATCGCGATCGGTTCGGCCAGCGCGGGGTGATCGAGCTCGCCGCCCGGAGCCGGGACCTTGCCCCATTCGACTCGCACTCGCAACGGGTAGGCGTCCCCCTCCTCGACGGTCGGGGGGCCATCGAGGAGGCTGACCTGCGCGGTGCGGGCGGCGATCCGCACCCACGCGAAGGCGCTGGCGGTGAGCAGGGCGAGCGCGATCGCCGGGACGTAGAGGCTCGGCAGCCCGAACAGGGCCCCCGCGGCCAGCATCCCCAGTGCCAGCTGGAGCGTTGCGCGGGTGCTCGCCATCGCGCTCAGACGGCGGGGACCCGGTCGAGGGCGTCGGCGACCACCGCCTGGCGATCCTCCTCGGGGCGACCGGGTGCCAGCAGGATGCGGTGGGGGAGCACCGAGGCGGCCAGCGCCTGCACGTCATCCGGCAGCACGTGGTCGCGCCCCTCCAACGCGGCCAGCGCCTTGGCGGCGCGGAAGAGCAGCAGGCCGGCACGCGGGCTCGCCCCGAGCACGACCCTGCGATCCGATCGGGTGGCCCCGGCAAGCGCGACGACGTAGCGGCGCAGCGGCTCGCTCGCGTGCACCGCGCGCACGGTGTCCTGGGCCGCGAGCAGGGAGGCCACCGAAGCCGCCGGTCCCAGCTCCTCGGCCCGGTCACCTTCGGCCTGCTCCGAGAGCATCTCGGCCTCGTCCGCTCCGCTCGGGTAGCCGAGGCTGAGACGCACCATGAACCGATCCAGCTGGGCCTCGGGCAACGGGTAGGTCCCCTCGAACTCGACCGGGTTCTGGGTGGCGATCACGAGGAAGGGCCGGGCCAGCTCGTGGGCGTGCTTGTCGATCGTCACTCGTCGCTCCTGCATGCACTCGAGCAGGCCGGACTGCGTCTTGGGGGAGGCGCGGTTGATCTCGTCGACCAGGACGACGTTGGCGAATACGGGTCCGGGATGGAACTCGAAGCGCGCCTCGTGCTGGAGGAAGACGTTGGTTCCCATCACGTCCGCGGGCAGCAGGTCGGCAGTGCATTGGATGCGCGAGTACTCCCCGTCGATCGACCGGGCCAGCGCCCGGGCCAGGACGGTCTTGCCGATCCCGGGGACGTCTTCGATCAGCACGTGCCCCTCGCCGAGCAGGGCGACCAGCAGGTCGCGCACCGCCTCGTCGCGCACCTTCACCGCGCGCCGGATGTTCTCCCGCAGGGTCGACCCCAGCTCCGCCACAGTGCTTGGGTCAATCTTGGACGTACCGGCCACCTCCAACTCATGGTAGGACCGAGCGGATGGCTAGCGGCAGGCGTTTCGCGGGGTGGGCGGCGGTGGCCCTGACTTGTGCCTGGCCCTCGCCTGGTATACGGTCATATGGGAACGGTGGGCCGGTCGGCCCGCACGGTGCTCGGGGGAGACGAGAGATCTTGCCGGAGGACGCCTAGGTGGGGTGGCGGGTAGGCCCGGACGGGGGATCCTCGGATGCGGCGAACCTGAGCTACCGGCTGCTCTCGCTGCCGATGGCCGGGACCGTGTTGCAGCTCGGCGCCCACCCAGACGACGAGGACAGCGGCCTGATGGCCTATCTGGCCCACGGGCTCGGGGTGCGCACGGTCTACTGGTCGGCCACACGGGGAGAGTCCGGGATGAATCGGCTCAATCTCTATCGGGGCGAGGCACTGGGGGTCTTCCGCACCTGGGAGAGCGAGGACGCTCGCGCCGTCGATGGCGCGGAGGCCCTGTTCGGTCCCTTCCACGACTTCGGCTACAGCAAGAGCGGCTCGGACACGCTCGCGAAGTGGGGCAGGGACGCCGTGGTTCGCGAGATGGCTCGGGCCATACGCCTGGCCCAACCGGAGATCGTCATCTCCCGCTGGACCGGTCAACCCGCCGACGAGCACGGCCACCATCAGGCGGTGGGAGAGGTAGCCGTCGAGGCCTTTCGTGCGGCCGGGGATCCGACCCGGTTTCCGGAGCTCCACGAGGTTGGCCTGGAGGCTTGGCAGTCACACCGCCTCTACCAGTCCGTCGGCGGCGACTGGACCCCCGAACAGGACCTCGCTTCGTTCGGGGCCCTGCGGGACGACCTGGAGCGGGAGGGCCTGGTTCGCATAGACGCGGGCGAGCTGGATCCGATCGCCGGCCGCACCTTCCAGGAGCAGGCCTGGTCGGCTCTCAACCAGCACCGCTCGCAGGGGATGGCGCTGCTCCCGGAGCCCGGCAGCTTCATGTACTACTACCGGCTGATCGAGGGATCGCCTCGCCGGGAAGGCGCGGACGCCACCCCCGAAACCGGGCTCTTCGACGGAATCGATCCCACCCTGACGGGTGTCGCGGATCATGCGGGGGCGGCTCGTGGATGGCTGCGGCAAGAGCTCCAGCGCGTCAAGTCACACGCCGAGGATGCCCTCGCCGCCTACCGGACGCCGGACTCCACTGCGGCGGGTCGCCATCTGCTCTCGGCGGTGTCCGCGACGCGCAGCGCCATCTCCGAGCTCGACCTACGTCTCGAGGGCCCACCGAGGGTCGCCCTCTCGATGTACCTGGAGCGGAAGCTGCGCGATCTCGAGGAGGCGGCCAGCGCCTGCCTCGGCCTCCGGCTGGAGTGTCGCAGCGCAGCCGTCCACGTCACCCCGGGGCAGTCCTTCGACGTCCGGGCTCGCCTCTGGAACCTGGGGCCGCTCGAGGTCGAGGTCGAGGCCACGCGACTGCGCGTACCGCCCGACTGCGAGGCAAGCGCTGGCGGCGAAACCGCCTCCGCAACGGCGGGCGCGGTCGCAGAAAACGACTTCACGGTCGACGTTTCGCCGGGCGCGGAGCTCAGCACTCCCTACTGGCTGGCCGAGCCAGCGGAACGGTACGTCTACCGCTGGCCTGCGGAGCGGTTCTGCTCGCGGCCCTTCCGCCCGCCTCGGTTCGAAGCCGAGTGCGAGCTCCGCGCGGAAGGGACCCGTCTGGTGATCCGCGCACCGGCGGTGGCCCGCAGTGCCTTCCCCGGAGGCTTCCGAGATCTCTACCCGGCCGTGATCCCCCCTGTCTCGCTTCGTCCCGGCTCCACTACGGTATGCATTCCCGCCTCCGACGAGCAGCCGACGGAGAGCGGCCGAGCCCTGCCGGAGCCGTTCGAGCCCGATCCGATCGCTGTGCGGTCGCGGCTCGAGCTCGACGTGCTGGCGCGCAACCACACCGAGAGGCCCCTGACCGGCAGGCTGGAGTTCGAGGCGCCCCCCTGGATCAGCGCCGATCCGGCCGGGACCGACATCGCCCTCGCTGGCGGCGGCGCCGCATCTCATGCGTTCACCCTCACCCTTGCGTCCGCTCCGCCGGGCAGACACGCGCTTCGCTATCGGCTGAAGGTCGAGGGCCGTAGCTATGCGACAGGGCTGATGCCCGTGCGCATGGGCTCGGGCCACCTCACCGGGGAACCCGAGGCGGCGAGTTGCATACGAGAGACCTTTCTGCTCAGTCCCGCTCAGGTCGATCTTCACGTCATCCAGGCGCGCTTTGCCCGATCACTGCGGTATGCCTACATCGCCGGCCCAGATGAGGATGTCGTCCGCTACCTGAGCGCTTTCGGAGCCGAGTTCCACCTGGTCGCCGACGAGGAGCTGGAGCGCCTCGAGCTCTCCCGCTTCGACGCGATCGTGGTCGGACCGGCCGCCTACTCGACCCGTGCCGAGCTCCGGTCGGCCGCCCCCCGATTGCTGGACTACGTGCACGACGGGGGCACCCTGATCGTCCAGTATCAGCCCTACAGCTACGGCGTCCCCGGCCTGGCCCCGTACCCCTTCAGCTACAGCGAGCCCCACGATCGCGTCACCGATGAGGCGGCCCCGGTCAGCTTCCTCGAGCCCGAGCACCCTCTTTTCCACCGCCCCAACGAGATCGAGGACGGGGACCTCGAGGGATGGGTGCACGAGCGCGGTCGCTACTTCTTCGGAGAGTGGGATCCGCGCTACCGTCCGCTCCTCGCTTGCGCCGATCCGGGGGAGGATCCCAAGCACGGCGGGCTGATGATCGCCGAGCACGGCCGCGGCACCTACGTCTATTGCGGCTACTCGCTCTACCGCCAGCTGCCCGCCGGGATCCGGGGAGCCTTCCGGCTGTTCGCCAATCTGCTCGCGCTGCCGGCGGTTCGCCTTGCGGAGAGAATGAACTTCATGAAGGGGACGGAGCTGTTCGCCTCGCTGCCCGATCCCCAGCTGGCGACGCTGGCGAAGATCGGGTCTGAGCGCCGGGTCGAGGCGGGCACCGTGATCTCCTCCCAGGGAGATCCTGCCCGTGAGGTATATGTGGTTCGTGAGGGCGAGGTCTCGATCCGGCAGCGCCGCGACGGCGCCGAACAGGAGCTGAGGGTGTGCGGACAGGGGGAATGCATCGGGGAGGTGGCGGCGCTCGGCAAGGTGACCCGTAGCGCCTCGATCGTGGCCCGCGCCCCTGTGCGGCTGATCGTGCTTGAGGAGGACCAGCTCGAGGGGCTGCTCAACTCGCACCCAGAGGTGTCGCGGGCGCTGCTCATGCTTCTCGCCAAGCGGATGGCAACCCAAGCCGAGCCACTGCGATGAGAGTCGGCCTCCTCTGTCACAGCGGAATCGGGGGGAGTGTCAGGATCGCCTGCGCGCTTGCCGGGGAGCTGGCGCGACGGGGGAACGAGGTGCATCTGATCGCGCGCAGGCCGCCGGTGGCGGAGTGGCTGACCGACCTGGTCTCCCTGCACACGCTTCGTCCGCCCGCGGATGGGGGCCCACCGCTCGAGCTTGAACTCAACTGGAGGAGCGACGAGCAAGCGGAGTTCAGCTCGATGATCGCTGACGTGGTTCGAACCGAGCGCCTTCAGATTCTGCACGCCCACTACGCGGTGCCGTTTGCGCACCACGCGGCCTCGCTCGGTCGCCGGCTGGGAGAGTCGGCACCGGTGACGATCGCGACGCTCCACGGCACTGACGTCAGCGTCCACGGTCGCCAGCCGGCCGAGCGGGGCCTGCTTTCCGACAGCCTGCGCGCCCTCGATGGGGTCACCACGGTGTCCCGCGACCATGCTCGCTTGTCCCGGCATCTGTTCGGCCTGCGCGAGCCGCCGGCGCTGATCCCGAACTTCATCGACCACGCCGGGTTCGAGCCGAGGGACGCGCCTCACGGTGGCCGGCCTCGCATCGCTCACATCTCGAACTTCAGAGCGGTGAAGGATCCTCGCAGCCTCGCCCATATCTACATCGCCGTCCGCGAGCGGATCGACGCCGAGCTGTGGCTGATCGGGGATGGGCCGGGGCTGCCCGCCCTGAGGGCGATGCTGGACGCGAACGGTGCGAGCGGGGCGGTGCGCTTCTTCGGCGCGACCACCGAAGTGGCGGGGATCCTCAGAGAGGCGGACGTCCTGCTGATGACCAGCGTCGCCGAGAGCTTCTGCCTGGCGGCGGCCGAGGCGATGGCCTGCGGGGTCCCGGTGGTGGCAACGCGGGTCGGCGGGATCGCCGAGGTGCTCGGCGATGACGGAACGGCCGGCCGCCTGCTGCCGGTCGGCGCCCACGCCCAAGCCGCCGACGCGGTCGTCGAGTTGCTCGCGAACCCATCGCTGTGTCGCAGGCTCGGCAGGGCCGGCCGCCGGCGGGCCGCCCGCTTCGCCACCGACAGGGTCGTGCCGCTCTACGAGCGGCTGTACGGGGACCTTCGCGATCGCCTCGAGGGGGGTGCTCTCGCCGTCCCCGCCGTTGGCGAGACCGTGCGATGAGCGCTCTGACGGAGCTCGCCGGCTCCGAGCGAGGCACCGAGTTGCTGCGGGAGGAGAGTGTCTTCCTCGATCGCGGCTCCTTCCTGGATGCCGTCTCCCCTCCGGCGATGGGGGCGCTCTCTCGGCTGCTCGGGCCCAAGGGCCTCGAGGTCGATCGAGCCAGCCCGATCGTCTACATGGGCCAGCAGCTCTCGGTCGACTTCGGCGCCTCGGTACTGGCAAAGCTCGACGCGCTCCACAAGCTGCAGACGGACAACGGGGTGCGAGCCTGCGCGATCTGGGTCGACGTCGACCGCGCGGGCTCCGACAAGCGGATGACCACTGTCGGGTGGCCGCGGCGAGGCGGGCGCGTAGGTGTCCCCATGGCCCCGCCGGGGAGCAAGGATCGCGAGCCTCGGTTCATCGGGATCGAGAAGGCAGAGCTTCTCAAGGCGATGGATCGGCTGCGTACATACCTGGGCGAGGCCGGGGTCGGACGCCTGGGTTTGGACCGCTACGCGCGACTGCGCGAGGTCATCTCACGAAGCCCCGCGCGCACGCTCGCCGACCTGAACGCGGAGATCACTGATCTTCTCTTGGCGGAGCACGGCATCAGGGTGGCCCCGGTTCGTCTCTCCAGGCTGCTGAAGGAGCGGGATCTGACCGAGCAGGTCGAGGCCTTGCTCGCCGCCCTGCCGCGTGTGATCGAGGTGTTCAACCGCGCCGTTCACGAGCTTCGTGAGCGCGGGGTCGACCCGCTGCTCCATCCGCTCGAAAACGACTATCTCCCGCTGCACATCGCCTGCGCATCCGACGCGATTCGCCTTCCGCTTCGACGCAACGACGCGATCGGCGGAACCTATGCCGTCGCAACCTGCCGGTGCGGGGCCAGGTACCGATTCCGGCTCGGTCGCGGTGAGCTGTCATTCGATGAGGTCGCCGAGACCAATCGCTGGAGCCCGGACGTGATGCTGCCGACCGTGCTCAACGACCTGGCGAGCGGGGTGGTCGCGGGAAAGAGCAGCGCGATCTACGGCATGGTCCTGAATCGAGTCCTCCGCGAGGCCCTCGACAAGGAGCCGATCCCGATGCTGGTGCCGGAGAGCCTGCTCTCCGCCGACGCGGATTCCACTCGGCTCGTGGCCGACAGCCTGATCGTGAGCTACCTGATGGGAAGCTGAGATGGAGCCGCTTGACGTCCTCGCCTTCTCTCCCCACCCCGATGATGCGGAGATCGGATGCGGGGGCGCCCTGACGGCGGCGGCGCGGCTGGGCCTCCGCGTGGGCGTTGCCGATCTGACCGAGGGAGAGCGGGCCACCCGCGGCCGCCCCGCATCCCGGGGTGCGGAGAGGGAGGCGGCGACCCGGACCCTGGGGCTGAGCGAGCGCATCTCGATCGGCTTGCCCGATGGCGAGCTCGCGCGCTCGCGCGAAGCGCCGGCGGCCGTGGTCGAGGTGATCCGGGCGGCCAGGCCGCATACCGTCCTCGCCCCGAGCGGCGTCGATCGGCACCCGGACCACGAGGCGGCGGCCACCCTGGTCAGGGAGGGCTCGTTCGAGGCGGGGTTGGGCGCCGCCGCCGTGCACCGTCCCGCCCGCATCTTCTCCTACATGCTCCACTCGCCCTTCGAGCCCTCCTTCGTGGTGGACATCTCCGAGGTCTGGGAGCAGAAGAGGGCGGCGGTTTGTTCCTACCGCAGCCAGTTCTCCCCGGACGGGGGCGGGCCCGCGACCGCGCTCAACAACGGTGATTTCCTCGAGCTGCTGGAGGTACGAGCGCGTTGGTTCGGCGCGATGATCGGCGCGCGTCACGGCGAGCCGTATCTCTGCCGCGGTCCGGTTCCGCTGCGGGGCCTTCCCGGTGGGCAGCCTGCCCCCGGCAGGGCACCGTCGCCCACCTACTCGATGTGGTGAGGAGGATCGCGGTGTCCGCGACATGATCAGGGCAGCGCGCAGGCGGGTGGCGGAGGGCGGCGAGGCACTGGCCTCGAACATGCGTCGCCCGGACCTCCGACGCGCTCAGCTTGCCTTCGGCTCGACCTACGCGGCGGAGTGGGCTTTGACGGTCGCGCTGGGAGTGGTGGCCTTCCGGGACGGCGGCGCGACCGCGGTCGGAATCGTGGCGCTGATCCGAATGCTTCCCTCGGCTTTGGTGGCGCCATTCGCCACCGCGATCGCCGATCGCGTTCGCCGCGATCGGGTGCTGATCTGGGTGGGGTTGGTGCGCGCGGCGGCCGTGGGCGCGGCCACGGGGGTGATCGTGCTCGATCTGTCCGTCCTCTTGGTCTACCTGCTCGCGGTCATCGCCACGATCCCGTTCACCGCCTACCGTCCCGCGCATTCCGCGCTCCTGCCGGCGCTGTGCACGACACCGAGGGAGCTGACTGCGGCAAATGCATCGCGAGGGCTGCTCGATTCCGCCAGCACGCTGATCGGGCCGCTGATCGCGGCGCTGCTCCTCGGTGTCGATGGTCCCGAGGCGGTGTTCGCACTCACCGCCGGACTGTCGCTCTGGGCCTCGGCCCTGATCGGCCTGATCGCCTACGAGCCGGCGCCCCGCGAGGGTCCACCGGCCCCGCTTCGGATCGCGGCCGACACCGTGGAGGGCCTGCGCGCGATCGCGACTCAAGGGCAGGTGATCATGCTGCTCGGCCTCGGTGCGGTGCAGGCCTTGACGCGGGGGGCGCTGAATGTCTTCCTCGTCGTCGTCGCGATCGAGTTGCTGGATACGGGGGAACCGGGTGTGGGGGTGCTGACGTCGGCGATCGGAGTCGGTGCGGTAATCGGCTCGCTCGGGGTCTCCGTTCTGGTCGGGAGCCGCCGCCTGGCCGCCTACACCGGGGTGGGGATTGCCCTCTGGGGCCTGCCACTCGCCCTGATCGGGATCTTTCCCACGGAGATGCTCGCCCTGGTGATGCTCGCCATCGTCGGAGGTGGCAACGCCCTGGTCGACCTCGGCTACTTCACCCTGTTCCCCCGCCTCATGCCCGACGATGTCCTGGCGCGGGTGTTCGGCGTATTGGAGAGCCTGGTGGCGCTCGCCATCGGTCTCGGCGCGATCATCACGCCGCTTCTGATCGAGCTGTTCGGCATAGGCGGGGCGCTGGTGGTGGTCGGGCTGACCACGCCCACCGTGGTGGCGCTCGTCTGGTCGCGACTGGTCAGGGTGGACGAGACCCTTGGCGCGAGCGCGGACATCATCGAACGCCTCCGCAAGGTGGAGATGTTGCGACCCCTGCCCATCTCCACGATCGAGCATCTCGCCCGTCACGCCCGTGAGGAGTCGGTGAACCGGGGCAAGACCGTGATCAAGCAGGGACAGGTCGGCGAGAGCTTCTACGTGATCGTCGCCGGCGAGGTTGAGGTGAAGCGAAAGCGACGCCGGCTCGCCACCCTCTCGGCGGGCGACTCATTCGGCGAGATCGCCCTGCTGCGAGATGTCCGCCGCACCACCTCGGTCCGAGCGCTGACGCCGCTGACGCTCTACGCGCTTGATCGTCGCCACTTCGTGCCCACCGTCACGGGGTACTCGGAAAGCGCGGAGCGGGCGGACGCGGTGGTCGAGACCCGTCTGGCGACGAGCGCGGCCCGCCCCGTCTAGAACGGACTACGCCGCCTGCGGCGCCGGGGGCGGGGCGCCGGTCTCGTCGAGGCTGGCCCGCAGCTCGCGGATCTTGTCCTTGTAGGCGGCCTCGTCGCCGTCACAGAGGTAGGCCCCCCAGCGCGAGCCGTTGTGGACGTGGGGGACCTCGTCGGCGAGCAGATAGTCGAACACCTGCGCGATCTGGAGCTGGCCCTGGTCGACCAGCACCTTGCGGCGGTGCGAGTGCCGCCACATCGCCTTCTGCTCGGAGGTCGAGTTGAACAGGGCCAGCCGGCCGAGCAGGTCGTGCGCGTAGACCGAGCGGAAGTAGGAGAAGCCGACCGGATAGTCGCCCCAGCGGCAGCCCAGCTCCTTCGGCATCAGCAGCGAGTGAAGCTTGGCGTGGCGCATCTCGTCCCAGGTCTGGCGGGCCATGTCCAGGTGGAAGTCCCAGGGCATCTCCGGGTGCTCGTGGGAGTTGCGGGCCATCAACTCGGCGGCGCAGAGCTCGGCGTCCATCAGCGCGTGGAAGAAGTGGCGCTGCTCGGTGCGCTCGACCGGGACGTGGTTCTCGTCGGGGTCGTTGACGTAGAGCTCGCGGGCCAGGAAGGGATCTCCCTTCGCGGTGACCTCGACGAACTCGTCGCGGGCGGGGTCTCCGAGCGGCGGCAGGATGGCCAGCGGACGGGGCTCGCCCTTGAGCCTGATCGGCAGCGCTCCGAGGTCGTCGATCTCGGCGGTGGCCCCGTGTTGGAGCTCGCCCAGGTGGCGCTCCTGCTGGTCGGCGAGCTTGGTCAGCAGCCGCAGCGAGGGCTCGTCGGAGACCGGGTCCAGGTTGCGCAGGTGGACGTCGATCGCGCGCAGCAGGGTTGGCTTCGCCTCCCCGTAGGCGATCGCCACGTAGCGCTCGGGCGAGTCGGCCGCCTCGAGCCGGTCCAGCAGCCTCCCCAGCTCCTCCGCCGGCGCACCCGGGTACTCGCTGGGATGGCGCAGCTCATACAGCCGGCGACGGATCTTGGCGATCGCGCGGGCGTCGTCGTGCATGTGGTCCCCGAGCGCGTACTTGGTCTCGAACTGCGGCGCCGCCGCCAGCCAGCCCGCCGAGAGGTGGACCAGCTCGCGCAGCAGGTGGAAGTAGTTGGAGAAGCGAGCCGCGTTCTCGTCCACGTCGTAGCCGAGCTTCAGCTCCTCTGCCGGGGGGTTGTCAGGCGCGCGTCCGATCGTGTTCCTCCTCACTACCCGGATCACCTTCCTCCTCGACCAGCAAACGGCGCTTGTGCCGGCCGACCACGCTGGGCAGAAGGCCGCCCCCGGCCGAGACGTTGATCACCGCCTGGTCGGAGATGCGGGTGATCATCCCGGCGTAGCGCCCGCCGATCCCGAAGGGATTGATGTTGAAGCGCTTCAGGCGCATCTGCACGTGCCCGTCCTCCACCGTGGGGAACATCTCCTCGGGCACCGGCACGTACTCCTGCACGATGAAGTCGGCGGATTCGGCGTGCTCGGCGATGATCCGGTCCCACTCGGCCTGCTCGGTCTCCATGCCCAGGGCGACGTCGTGGCCGCCGTACTCGGAGGCCGGCTTCAATACCAACCGGGGCCGGTTGTGGGAAACGAAGTCGAGCAGGTCCACCTCCCACTGTCCGTAGGTGACCCGCCCGGGGCGCAGGATCCTGGTCCAGGGGATGGTGGCGGCGATCACCTCGGCCTCGCGGGGCTCGACCAGGTGGGCGAAGCGGGGGTCGTCGAGCAGCGCCATCAGCTTCTTGTTGTTGGCCACCCGCGCCCGCGGCGGGTTGACCACGCAGACGGCGCCGTCGCGGTAGGCGGCGGTGAGATCGCCCTCGACCAGGTCGTCGATCAGGGCGCGACGGTAGACCAGCTGCACGGGCTCACCGCCGGCGCTCAGCACCTGCCCGTCGTAGGCCAGCTCGCTGGTGGTGGCGTGCATGGCCTCGATCCCGCCCCGGCCCGCCGCCTCGCAGATGATCCGGAACTCCGGCACCGAGGGGCTGCCGGGCGTGTCGACCAGGGCCAGGCGGGGGGATTCGGGCAACTCGGCGCGACCATCGGCCCGCATCGAGCGGTAGGCGTCGAGCAGGGTCTCGGTGAGCAGCGGCAGCATCGGGGCATACGCGGTGTCGAACTCGGCGTCCACGCGCGGCAGCGAGATCGCCTCCCGCAGCCCTTCGTGCAGGACGTCGGTGTAGCCGATCCCCGCCGGGGAGTCGGCGTTGAACTCCAGGAACTTGACCTGATCGCCGGTGAGGAAGGCGTCGAGGCGGCAGATCCGAAGCGGGCGGGGATAGCCGGGCGAGACCCGGACCAGCGAGTCCTCGAAGGTGGGCAGGGCGAGCTCCGCCTGGAGGCGCTCGTCGTCCGGGTAGGCCTCGCAGAATCGGTCCAGCACCGCGCACAGGCACTCCACCGCCCGGCGAACCCGGCGGACCTGCCCCGGCGAGACGAAATGGGGCATCAGCACGAAGGGGATGGTGTGCTCGGCGAAGACCACGTCGTGGGCCGCGAGCCAGTCGGCGATCCGAGCCTCCAGCTCCACGCAGCCGTCGCCGAGCTTGGAGAGCTCCACCAGGTGCTGCAGCTTCAAATCGGAGACGTGGTCGATCATGCGACCGCCTTGCGCCCTGCCCTGCCGGCGATCACCTGCCCGTTGCTCGCCGGACGCTCGAACAGGGTGGACAGCACCACCTGGGTCTGGGTGCGGGTGACCCCGGGGGTCTCGCGGATCCGCTCCAGCGCCTCCTCCAGGTGGTGGGTGTCGGCGGCGCGGACGTGCAGGATCGCGCTCGGGGCCCCGGCGATCGTGTAGGCGCCCTCCACCTCCGGGTACTTGGAGACCGCGGCGCTCACCTCGGCGCCCGACATCCGCCCCTCGCAGAAGAGCTCGACGAAGGCGTGGCTGTGCCAGCCGAAGGCGGTGGGCTCGACCGTCGCGGTGTAGCCGCGGATCACCCCGGTGGCCTCGAGCCGATCGACGCGGCGCTTCACCGCCGGCGCCGAGAGCGAGACCCGCTTGCCGATGTCCTGGAAGGAGCGGCGGGCGTTCTCACGCAGCAACGCAACGATCTGACGGTCGGTTTCGTCGATTCTCGCCATCTTCGGGCCTCCGACGCAACGAATTGCGCTTGTAGGGCTGTCCTCAACGGGCAATCATAAACAGAAGAGGCGATCCAGACAAGCGATTCGTTCCAGGAAGGGAGCGCTGATGGCGACGAAGACGGCGATCAACGAAGCGGGGCTGCGAACGGTCACGCCCCCTACCGTCGAGAACGACGAGATGCCGCTGCTCGGCATCGACCACGTCGAGATGTACGTGGGCAACGCCGTCCAGGCCACGCACTTCTTCACCCACGCGCTCGGCTTTCGCGAGACCGCCTACGCCGGACTGGAGACCGGGGTCCGCGATCGCGCCAGCCACGTGGTGGAGCAGGGACGGATCCGCTTCGTGCTGA
Organism: uncultured Conexibacteraceae bacterium; assembly: GCA_964480205.1. Taxonomy (GTDB): domain Bacteria; phylum Actinomycetota; class Thermoleophilia; order Solirubrobacterales; family 70-9; genus CAYZPZ01. The sequence goes on along the minus strand of CAYZPZ010000004.1, from coordinate 9,872 downwards.
CCGCACCGCTGCACGGCGGCTCCGAGCTGGGCCGCCACATCTCCCAGCACGGCGACGGCGTCAAGGTGGTGGCGCTGTCGGTGCCCGACGCGACCGAGGCCTACCGGGTGGCGGTCCGCCGCGGCGCGCGCGGGCTGGAGGAGCCGCACGAGCTCTCCGACGAGGGCGGAACTGTGAAGGTGGCTCGGATCGCCACCTACGGCGAGACGGTGCACACCTTCGTCGAGCGCGACGGCTACGAGGGCGCCTTCCTTCCCGGCTATGAGGCGATCTCCTCCGAGGCCGCCGCCGGGGATGGCGGCGACGAGCTGCTCAAGGGGATCGATCACGTGGTCGGCAACGTCGAGCTCGGCCGCATGGAGGAGTGGGTCGCCTACTACGAGCGGGTCTTCGGCTTCACCGAGATGATCCGCTTCACCGACCAGGACATCTCCACCGAGTACTCGGCGCTGATGTCGAAGGTGATGGCCGACGGCAAGGGCCGGATCAAGTTCCCGATCAACGAGCCCGCCGAGGGCAAGCGCAAGTCCCAGATCGAGGAGTACCTGGAGTTCTACGGCGGGGCCGGCGTCCAGCACATCGCCCTGTCGAGCACCGACATCGTCCGCACCGTGCGCAGCCTGCGCGAGCGGGGCGTGCGCTTCCTGGCCACGCCCGGCAGCTACTACGAGGAGCTGCCCGACCGGGTCGGCGAGATCGACGAGGACCTGGGGGACCTGCGCGAGCTCGGCATCCTCGCCGACCGCGACGACGAGGGCTACCTGCTGCAGATCTTCACCAAGCCGCTCGGCGACCGGCCCACCCTGTTCTTCGAGGTGATCGAGCGCCACGGCGCCCGGGGCTTCGGCGAGGGCAACTTCAAGGCGCTGTTCGAGGCGATCGAGCGCGACCAGCAGAGCAGGGGGAACCTGTGAGATACCACGCCCTCGGCGAGGTCCCCCGCAAGCGGCACACCCAGTTCCGCGATAACGGGCGGCTGCTGGTGGAGGAGGTGATGGGCCTCGAGGGCTTCTCCGGCAACGAGTCGATCCTCTACCACCTGACCTCGCCCTGCCGGATCGCCGACGCCGGCCACTTCGAGCCGATCGAGCACACGGAGTGGATCCCCGAGGCGCACGTGCACCGGCACCTGCAGACCGCCGAGGCCGAGCCGGAGGGCGACCCGATCACCGGGCGCCAGTGCCTGATGTGGAACTCCGACCTGGAGGTGTCGATCTGCCGGCCGGAGGCGGAGGCCGAGTCCTTCTACCGCAATGGCGAGGGCGACGAGCTGATCTTCGTGCACCGCGGTTCGGGCGAGCTGGAGACGATCTTCGGAACGCTCCCCTACCGCGAGCACGACTACATCGTCATCCCCCGAGGCACCACCTATCGCGCCCGCTTCGGCACAGATGACCAGCTTTGGCTGATCCTGCACACCCCGGGCGAGTTCGAGACCCCGAAGCGGTACCGCAACCGATATGGACAGCTGCTCGAGTCGGCGCCCTTCTCGCACCGTGACCTCCACCCACCGACGGAGCTGGTGACCCACCGGGAGGGCGCCGACATCGAGCTGATCGTTCGGGTGCGCGGCGGGCTGCAGCGCTACCGGCTCGACTATCACCCGCTCGACGTGGTCGGCTGGGACGGCTACGTCTACCCCTACACCTTCAACATCCACGACTTCGAGCCGCGCACGGGGCGGATCCACCTGCCGCCGCCCACCCACCAGACCTTCCAGGGGCCCAACTTCGTGGTCTGCTCGTTCTGCCCCCGCGAGCTCGACTACGACCCTCAAGCGGTGCCGCTGCCCTACCACCACTCCAACCTGCAGTCGGAGGAGATGATCTATTACGTTTCAGGCGACTTCGGCTCCCGCAAGGGGATCGAGGTCGGCTCGATCACCGTCCATCCCTCCGGCCTTCCGCACGGCCCGCAGCCCGGACTCGTGGAGAAGGCCCTCGGCGCGCGGCGCACCGAGGAGCTGGCGGTGATGTGGGACACCTTCGCGCCGATGAAGCTGACCGAGTTCGCGCGCGGGCTCGATGAGCCCTCCTACGCCTACTCGTGGCGCGAGGGCACGCCGTCGCCGGTCGCCGAGAGCACGACCGGGTAGGGACAACACCCTCCCGGGTCGCTCTCGCAGCGCCCGGTGCCGGCGTGCGCCGTGGCGCCTCCCGCGTTCGCCCGTCCGACGACCGGGTCGGGCCCAAAAGCGCCGGGCGCAACCAATAGGCTTGCCCCAAGTCAGCCGAGCGAGGAGGTCATCTCATGGCAGAGGTCACAGAATCGGTGTCGGTCAATGCCGACGCGGATGCAGCCTGGGAGGTGATCGGCAATCCAAGTGCGCTCGCCGACTGGCACCCCGGCGTCGACAGCTCCGAGGTGGAGGGCGACCTGCGGCATGTGGTTCTGGGGGACGGCGGCCGCATCGAGGAGCGAATCACCGAACGGGCGGATCGCTCCTATTCCTACGTATTCCTCGAGAGTCCCCTCCCGGTCAGCGACTACTCCTCGCGCCTCTCGGTCGAGGCCTCGGATCAAGGCGCCACCATCACCTGGGCGGCTACGTTCCAGGCGCAGGCTGTGTCCGAGTCCGAGGCCGAGGAGCTGGTCAGCGGCATCTATCGCGGCGGGCTGGACGCGGTCGCAGAGCGACTGGGGTAGCGGGGGTCCGCGCCCTAGTCGGCTGCCTCGACTCGGCTCCGGACATCGGCTCGCCCATAGGGTCAGGTCTTGAATCAAGCATCGCACCCTGACCGGGGCACGTTGCATTCGCGCGGTGACCAAGAAGTCGTCCCGCGCGGGGTGCGGGGATACTTCGGGCGATGTCAAAGGAGAACGTCGAGGTCGCTCGGGCCCTTCATGAGTTCTTCAACGCCCGTGACTCGGACGGGCTGGTCGGGATCATGGACGAGCAGGTCGAGTTCCTGCCGATCATGGCCAAGCTCGAGGGCGCCGTCTATCGCGGTCACCAGCAGGTGCGTAATTGGATGCAGGAGATCGACCGCGACTGGGCCGAGTTCCTGACCCGTCCGGAGGAGTTCCATGCCCTGAAAGGCGATGTGGTGTTGACGCTGGGGAGTTGGCGCGCCCGCGCCCGCACCAGCGGGGTGACTCTCGACGAGCAGCGCGGCGCCTGGCTCACTCACCTGCGGGCGGGCAAGATCGTCCGGCACGAGACGTTCACCGACCGCGAGGAGGCCCTGCGGGCCGCCGGGATCACCCCGGAGGAACTCGAGCGGGGCGGGAGCTAGGCCGCCGCCTCGATGCGGCCGCGCACCTCGGCCAGCGCGATCGCGCCGCCGCCGGCCGAGCCGCGCAGGATCACCTCGTCTCCGTCCTCGAGGAAGCCGCGCTCGACGCCCTCGCCGAGCGCCATAGGCTCCTGACCGGCCCGGGTCAGCTCCAGCAGGCAGCCCTGGGTCCCCGGCTCGAACCCGGAGATCGTCCCCGAGGCGAACAGGTCGCCGCCGCGGATCGCGGCGCCGTTGACGGTGGCGTGGGCGAGCTGCTGCTCGGGGCTCCAGTAGAGCCAGGCGGCGTTGGAGCGTGAGATCACCTGCTCGGAGGTCGAGCCGGCCGGGACCAGCGCCACCTCCAGGGCGAGGTCGAGCGCCCGTGGCTCGGAGGCTCGCAGGTAATCCAGGGGCTCTGGGTCCTGCTCAGGTCCCGGCACCCGGAAGGGCTCCAGGGCCTCCAGCGGCGTGATCCAGGGCGCGAGCGAGGTGGCGAACGACTTGGAGAGGAAGGGCCCGAGCGGCTGGTACTCCCAGGCCTGCGTCTGGCGCGCGCTCCAGTCGTTGACGAGGCACACGCCGAAGATGCGCTCGCGGGCCTCGGCGGTGGAGATGGGCCCGCCGCCGGCCGGCCCGGGGCCGGTGACGAACCCGAGCTCGAGCTCGAAGTCGAGCCAGCGCTCGGGGCCGAGGGTCGGTCCGACGTCCGGCCCCTCGGGTGGCCGCTGCGCGATGGGCCTGCGCACCGGCGTGCCGCTGACGATCACCGTCGCCGAGCGACCGTGGTAGCCCACCGGCAGGTGTCGCCAGTTCGGGTAAAGCGGCTCGCCCTCCGGTCGGATCAGTCGGCCGACGTTGGTCGCGTGCTCGCGCGAGGAGTAGAAGTCGACGTAGTCGCCGACCTCGATCGGCAGCACCGTCTCCAGCTCGTCGAGCGGGGCCGGACCAAGGCCGGCATCGGACAGCCGCGTGTCGCCCTCATCGAGCAGCTCCGTCAGGCGCGCCCGCAGCCCGGACCACGCCGCGGGCCCGAGCTCCAGCAGCCCGTTGAGGTTCGGCCGCTCTAGCGCCGCCAGCTCCTGCTCGCGCCCCTCCAGCCCGGGCCCCGCACCCTCCAGCAGCCCGGCCGACGCCACTGGAACCAGCTCCAGCGCAGCGTCACCGATCCGCACCGCGGGCCGCGGCTCGGCGCCGCCCCGCCCGACCACCCCATAGGGCAGATGCTCGATCCCGAACCCCGAGCTGGCGGCCATCGGGCCAAATCCAATCAACTACGTTGCGCCCGCGCCCCGCCCCGGCTAGTGTCGGGGGGACAGCGAAAGGGAGAGCGAGATGTCAGAGCAGGATGTGGAAACACTCCGTGGTGCTTACGAGAGCTTCAACTCGGGAAACATCGATGCGGTGGTGGCGATCCTCGACGAGAACGTCGAATGGAACGAGCCCGGCGGCGGCAAAGCCCCAAGCGGCACCTTCAACGGGCCCCAGGCGGTGGCCGGGGAGGTCTTCGCCGCAATTCCCCAGCACTTCGATGAGCTGATCTGCACCCCGGATAACTTCGACGACCGCGGGGACACCGTCGTCGTCACCGGCCGGTTCGCCGGAAAGAACAAGAACGGGACCGAGCTCGCGGCGAGCTTCGAGCACACTTGGGTGATGAAGGACGGCAAGGTGGCGCGCCTAGACCACAAGGTCGACGAGGGCTGGGCCGCCGGCTGGTCCTAGGGCGCACCCGGCTTTGAGGCAGGTGGTCCCGCTATCGGGAACACGAGGCTAGGAAAGGAAAGCGGATGTCTGAGCAGGACGTAGAGACCCTTCGCGGCGCCTACGAGAGCTTCAACGCCGGAAAGGTCGAGGAGGTGCTCGCGATCATGGACGAGGATGTCCAGTGGACCGAGCCGGGCGGCGGCAACGCCCCCAAGGGCACCTTCAGCGGGCCGCAGGCGGTGGCCCAGGAGGTGTTCGCGCCCGTCCCGGAGAACTTCGACGAGTTCACGGTCGAGCCGCAGGACTTCGACGATCGGGGCGACACGGTCGTGGTCACCGGCCGCTACAAGGGAAAGAACAAGAGCGGCGCCGAGCTCGACTCGGCCTTCGAGCACACCTTCGAGATGAAGGACGGCAAGATGACGCGCAGCGAGTCGAAGTTCGACGAGGGCTGGGCCGCCGGCTGGTCCTGACCTCCGCGGGGTTGTGCCGGGGGCGAGGGGGTAGGGTCGCCGCGTGCGCTACCGGCGGCTCGGCGACAGCGGCATCGAGGTCTCGGAGATCTCGCTCGGCTCCTGGCTGACCTACTCGGGCGGCGTCGAGCGCGAGCAGACCGAGGCCTGCACCCGCAGGGCCTTCGAGCTGGAGATCAACTTCTTCGATACCGCCAATGTCTACGGGACCGGGGCCGCCGAGGAGGCCTGGGGGGAGATCCTCTCCGACTACAAGCGGGACGACTACGTGCTCGCCACCAAGGTCTTCTTTCAGATGTCGGAGACCGACCGCGGGCTCTCGGCCGAGCAGATCTCAAAGCAGCTCGACGCCTCGCTGAGGCGCCTGCGCACCGACTACGTCGACCTCTACCAGTGCCATCG
>CAYZPZ010000004.1:0-3975 GCA_964480205.1 uncultured Conexibacteraceae bacterium | reverse complement strand
CAGATCGTCTGGTCCCCCCTCGCCCAGGGGGTGCTCACCGGCAAGTACCGGCCCGGCGAGCCGCCGCCGCAGGGCTCCCGCGCCACCAGCGAGGAGATGGGCTGGGCGATGAGCCGCTACACGGACGACGCCGTCTTCGAGGGGGTGCAGCGGTTGGCGCCGATCGCCGAGGGCGCCGGGCTGACCCTGGTGCAGCTGGCCCTGGCCTGGGTCCTGCGGCGGGAGGAGGTCGCCTCGGCGATCGTCGGAGCCACCCGCCCCGAGCAGCTCTCCCAGAACGCCGCCGCCTCCGGGGTCGAGCTCTCGGATGACGTGCTCGGGGCGATCGACGAGGCGCTGGGCGATCTACCCGTCCGCGAGCCGCGCCTGGCGAACTTCGCCGAAGAGGGCGTCAAGCACCGCTAGAACGACGGAGGCCCTCCGCAAGGGAGGGCCTCCTGTGAAGCTTCGGTCCTGAGACCGGCTTAGAGCGCCTTGACGCCCGTCGCCGCGGGGCCCTTGGGGCCGTCCTCGGTCTCGAACTCGACCTTGGCGTTCTCGGCGAGGGTCTTGAAGCCCTCGCCGTCGATCGAGCTGTGGTGGACGAAGACGTCGGCGGAGCCGTCGTCGGGCGTGATGAATCCGTAGCCCTTCTCGTCGCTGAACCACTTCACGGTTCCGGTAGGCATATCGCTACCTCCAACTTATGTGCACTGCGATCGCGGAGGGTGCGTATATGCAACGACTGCGGGCGCTAGGCACAACTTCGCCGGTATTTGATCCGGCCGTACATTCGTGACCGTAGCAGCCGCGGGCGGCAACCGCGTGGCGGTCGAGCGCTCAGCAGACCCGCCTGGCACTGGAAGGTAGTTTGCTAAGCTAAGTATTAGCGAATGCCCACAGAAGCGACAGACACCGACCTCGCCTCCCGCCTGCGGCTGGCGATCGCCCGCACCGCCCGGCGGCTGCGCCAGGAGGCCGGCGGCGACCTCGGCCCCACGCAGCTGGTGGCGCTGGCGACGATCGAGCGTCACGGCCCGCTCGCGCCGAGCGAGCTCGCCGAGCGCGAGCGGATCAAGCGCCCCACCGCCACCCGCGTCGTCGGGCATCTGGAATCGGGGGGGCTGATCGCTCGCGTCCGCGATCCTGAAGACGGGCGCAGCTCGATCCTCAGCATCACCCCCGAGGGCCGGGCCCTGCTGCGCAGGCTGCGGGCGCGCAAGACCGCCTTCCTCGCCAGCCACCTCCGGGAGCTGGAGGCCGCCGACCTGGCCGCGCTGGAGCGGGCGGCCGAGGTGCTGGAGTCGATGCTCGATGACTGAGGCGCTCGGGCGCTCCTTCGCCAGCCTTCGCATCCCCAACTACCGCCGCTACTTCGTTGGTCAGCTCGCCTCCCTGTCGGGCAACTGGATGCAGATGGTGGCCGAGATCTGGGTGATCCTCACCCTGACCGGCTCGGGCGTCGCCGTCGGTGCCACCACCGCCCTTCAGTTCGTGCCGATGCTGCTGCTCGGCGCCCTCGGCGGGTTGATCGCCGACCGGGTGCCGAAGCGCCGCCTGCTGCTCACCACCCAGACCCTGCACGCGATTCCGCCGCTGACCATGCTGGCGCTGGCCCTCAGCGTCGGGCTCGAGGCGTGGATGGTCTACGCGCTCGTCTTCGCCCGTGGCTCGGTCAATGCCATCGACTACCCCACCCGGCAGGCCTTCGTCATGGAGATCGTCGGCACAGACCGCCTGGTCAACGCGGTCAGCCTCAACAGCGTCCTGGTGCACTCGGCGCGGGTGGTCGGGCCGGCGCTCGCCGGCGTGCTGATCGCCCTGGTCGGGCCCGAGCCCTGCTTCGCGCTGAACGCCGCCAGCTTCGGGGTGATGATCGCGGCGCTGGCGAGCATGGACACCGACGCGCTGCGTCCCGCCCAGCTCGCCGAGCCCGAGCCGGGTGCGGTCCGCGCCGGGCTTCGCTACGTGCGCGCCACCCCGGCGCTGTGGATCCCGCTCGCCCTGATGGCGGCGGTGGGCACCCTCGGGTTCAACTTCCAGGCGGTGCTGCCGCTGCTGGCGCGGTTCACCTTCGACGGCGGCCCCGGCGTCTACGCGGCGCTGGTCAGCGCCATGGGGGTGGGGGCGATCGCCGGCGCCCTCGCCAACGGCGCCCGCGGGCGGGTCAGCCCGGCGCTCCTGGCGGGCGCGGCGATCGGCTTCGGCGCGCTGGCGCTGCTCGCCGCGGGCGCCCCGACGCTCGCGCTCGAGGTCGCGGTCCTCGCTCCGCTCGGCGCCGCCAGCGTCACCCTCGCCGCCTCGATCAACTCCTCGCTGCAGCTCGCCGCCGACCCGGTGATGCGCGGCCGGGTCATGGCCCTGTACTCGGTGGTCTTCCTCGGCTCCACCCCGATCGGGGCGCCGCTGGCCGGCTGGCTCTCGGAGGCGATCGATCCCCGAGCGGCCCTGGTTATGGCGGGCGTGGCGGGGATCGTCGCGGGACTGGCGGCCCGGGCGGCCTTCGCGCGGATGGCCCAGGGCGGGCCAGCCGAGCCCGTTCGGGCCTGAAACAAGACCGACCGCCTTCCATGGCGGCCGGTCTCTCAAACAGGCCCCTTAGGACGGGCAGGGGTACGTCGCGGGGGCCTTACTTGGGGGGTATGTGACGGCTCCAGACGACGGGAGGCGCCTTGCGGCAAACGCCTGGAGCCTATGAGCCGAGAGTTGGTGCGGGCATCCTGCCCAGCACCTGTTCTCCCGACTCGGAGAATTCAACACCAGCGCGACCCGGATTCCAATACCGAAAACTCAGGCTCTGGCCGATTGGACTACGGAGTGGTGCGCCGCCTGCTCAGGCGGGTGCCAAAGAGGCCGAAAGGGCCGAGCCGTGCAGGATGTCTCGCTCGGAGACCTCGATCTCCTCGAGCCCGAAGGCCCGCATCGCCTGGACCAGGATCACCGCGCCCGCGACGATCGTCGGGGCCCGGCCCGGATGCAGCCCCGGCACCCGCAGCCGCTCGGCCAGCGGCAGCGCCGCCAGTCGCGACAGCATCCGCTGGATCCGCTTCAGACCGAGCCGGTAGCCGTGTACCCGCTCGGGGTCGTAGGGATCGAGCTCCTGCTCGATCGCGGCCAGCGAGGTCGGGGTGCCGGCCACCGCGATCGCCCTGACCTCGCCCGGGGGGGTCCCCGCCTCGAGCGCCCTGGCGATCACCGCGCGGACGTCGTCGGCGAGCTCCTCGAGCTCGTGCGGCTCCGGCGGGTCGCAGGTCAGGTGCCGCTCGGAGTGGCGGATCGTCCCGGCTTGCAGCGAGATGTGGAAATCGACCTGCTTTCCCTGGCCCAGGATCACCTCGGTTGAGCCGCCGCCGATGTCGAAGACCAGCACCGCCTCCGCGTCGGTGCGCTGGGCGGTGGCTCCGAGGTAGGTGAGCTGCGCCTCCTCCTCACCGGTCAGCAGCCGGGCGTTGAGGGCGAAGCGCTCGCGAAGCTCGGCGATGAAGGCGCCGCCGTTGCCGGCGTCCCGGACCGCGCTGGTGGCGATCGACATCACCCGCTCGGCGTCGAGCTCCTCGTAGCGCGCCTTGTAGTCAGCGATCACCTCGCAGACCGACTCGATCGCGTCCGAGCAGAGGGTGCCGGTGTGCTCGACCCCGCGCCCGAGGTTGGTGACGGTGGTCCGGCGCTCCACCTCCGTGACCTCACCGCCCTCGACGTCGGCCACCAGCATCCGGGTCGAGTTGGTGCCGATGTCTACGACGGCGATCCTCACAGAGCTTTCCTTCTCCTCGGCACCCCCATCACGGCTGGGCACTCTAGCGATGCGGCCGCGGCCATTCGACCTCGCGCCCGCGGCCGAGATCACGTGCGGCTCTCCCACCAGCGCCCACGCCATGCGGCCTTCCCTACCCAATACTGTGGACTCCAAACTCGATCGGCGCCGCGCTAAAATTCCTTGTCCCGACGCGGGGTGGAGCAGTCTGGTAGCTCGTCGGGCTCATAACCCGAAGGTCG
>CAYZPZ010000003.1:6857-26841 GCA_964480205.1 uncultured Conexibacteraceae bacterium | reverse complement strand
CCTCGTGGGTGTTGATGTTGTTGGCGAAGCTGAAGATCGACTCCTGGTAGGTGGAGTTCCACTGCAGCGCGACCTCGACCTGGCCCTCGTCGGTCTCGCCCTCGAAGAAGGCGATCTTGCGGTGCAGGGGGTCCTTGGCCTCGTTCAGGTGCTTGACGAAGTCGGCGATGCCGCCCTTGTACTGGAACTCCACCTTCTCGCCCGCTCCGCGCTCGTCGATCAGCTCCACCTTGAGCCCCCGAGTGAGGAAGGCGGTCTCGCGGAGCCGGTCGGCGAGGGTCTGGAAGTCGAACTCGATCTCGTCGAAGATCTCCAGGTCCGGGACGAAGGTGATCGTTGTTCCGGTGCTCTTCACCGCGCGGCCCTTCTTGAACTTGGCCTTCGGCTTGCCGCGCTCGTAGCTCTGCTCCCAGACGTGGCCGTCCCGCCACACCTCCAGGCGCAGCTCCGCGGAGAGGGCGTTGACGACCGAGACGCCCACCCCGTGCAGGCCGCCGGAGACCTTGTAGCCGCCCCCGTCGCCGAACTTGCCGCCCGCGTGCAGGGTGGTGAGGACGACCTCGGCCGCCGGCTTGCGCAGCTTCGGGTGCTTCTCGACCGGGATGCCGCGGCCATCGTCGACCACGGTGACGCTGTTGTCCGGGTGCAGCGTGACGGTGACCTTGTTGGCGTGACCGGCGATCGCCTCGTCCACCGAGTTGTCCACGACCTCGTAGACGAGGTGATGCAGCCCTCGGGCGCCGGTCGAGCCGATGTACATGCCCGGGCGCTTGCGGACGGCCTCCAGCCCCTCGAGGACGGTGATGTCCTTGGCGCTGTAGCCGCCGCCCCCCTTCTTGCCCCCGCCGCGCGCCTGGGCCGCCTTCGGCTTCGAGTTTTTGGGGGCCCTCTTGGACCCCGCGGCCTTGCTCCCGCCGCGCTTGGCGGCGGCCTTTCCGCGGCCGGCGCCCTTAGTGCGTGCGCCTCCGCGGGCAGTGGTCTTCGCCACTCAGATTCCTTTCGGTTCAGTCGACAATTGCCCCGACCAACTCGACCCGGCGCAGTGTCCGCGGGGAATGGTCGGGGCCACGTGAGTAACGCCAAGTCTATCAGTCGCGGTCCGCGGAACGGCGGCGAACCTGTGACGAAATCCCTGCAAATCGCGGATAAACGGAAGTTAAGCGCGATCGGCGTCGGCGGTGAACCGAAGCGCCGCCACGCGGGTCCCCTCCGGGAGCGCCTCGCGCAGCTCGGCCAGGGTCCGCTCGGCCAGCAGATCGAGCTCCTGGGCCCAGGTCGCCGAGCGGCAGGCGACCGTGATCACGCCGTCGCGCTCGGCCACCGGGCTCGCCTCGGCGGCGATCGCGGGGCCCACCGCGCGCTCCCAGGCACGCTGCACCGCGGCCAGCGTGGTCGCCGGCTCCAGCGGCTCGATCGCAGCACCGAGCGCGCTGCCCAGCGGCCGCGGCCGGCGCCCGAACGCCATCAGGCCGCCTCCGCCAGGGCAGTGGCGCGGCCGGCGCGCACAGCAACCCTGCGCGCGGCCCCGCCGACCGGAACGTGGCCGGGCTCCGTCGCGGTCAGCAGGGCCTGGCCCGCCCCGGCCAGGGTCTCCACCAGCAGCCCGCGCCGCTCGGGGTCGAGCTCGCTCATCACGTCGTCGAGCAGCATCAGGGGCCCGGGGCGGCCCGCCTCGATCAGCGCCGCGCGCTCCGCGAACAGCAGCGCGAGCAGGGCCGCTCGCTGCTGGCCCTGCGAGCCGAAGCGCCGCAACGAGCGCTCCGCCAGGCGCAGCTCCAGCTCGTCGAGCTGCGGCCCGTAGGAGAGGTAGGCGCGGCCGAGGTCCCGGCTGCGGCGGGACTCGAGCTCGGCGGCAAGCTCGGTGGCTCCCCCCTCGGCGCGCGGGCGATAGCGCAGCGCGGCCGCTTCCAGCCCCAGTGACGCCGCCAGCGCGGCGAAGGGCTCCTCCAGCGCTTTGGCCGCCTCGGCGCGGGAGGCCATCAGGGGCTCCGCCTCCGCCGCCAGGCGGAGGTCCCACGCCGCCAGGGCCGCCGGGTCCGCGACCTCGGCGCGGACCCGGGCAACCAGCGCGTTGCGCTGCGCCAGAGTCCGGCCGAAGCGCGCGCGGAGCTCGGCTCGGGCCGGCCAGATCGCCGCCACCAGCCGATCGAGGTGGGCGCGGCGATGGGCCGGAGGCCCCTTGACCAGCTGTAGGCGGTCCGGATGAAAGACGCTGACCAGGGGGCGGTCGCGATCGTCCGGCGCCAGCTTGCGCCCGCCCAGTCGGTGACGGCGCTCCCCGCCGCGGTCAAGCGAAGCGAGCAGCGTTGAGCCGGAGCCCTCGAGCTCGAGCTCGACTCTGGCCGAGCGCTGGCCGAAGCCGATCAGGTCGCGGTCCGAGCCGGAGCGAAAGGATCGGCCGACCAGGCCGAAATAGACCGCCTCCAGCAGATTGGTCTTGCCGGCGCCATTGGGGCCGTGGATCACCACCAGCGGCTCGCCGAGGCGCACCCGCGCGTCGGTGAGGTTCCGGAACCCCCGGCACTCCACGGCGGCGAGCATCGCCACCGGCCTCAGACGTTGAGGCGAATCGGCATCACCAGGTAGCTGAAGTCGTCGGCGTCGGCGGGCTCGAGCAGGCCGGGGCGGAGCGGTGAGATCAGCTTCACCACCACCTCGTCATCGTCGATGCTCTCCAGACCGTCGCGCACGAACTCCGGGTTGAAGCCGATTTCCAGCAGCTCGCCCTGATAGGGAGCCGGCAGCGCCTCCCGGGCGTCACCCAGGTCGGGGGTCTCGGCGGAAACCACCAGCTCGCCCTCGGAGAAGGAGAGGCGCAGGGCGGCGTTGCGCTGGGCCATCTGCGAGACCCTGCGTGTCACCTCGAGCAGCTCGCCGCGGGGCAGCCTCACCTCGTGGTCGTAGGAGTCGGGGAGGAGCTGGCGGTAGTTCGGGAACTGACCATCGATCAGGCGAGAGCTGAGAGAGGTGGACCCGAGCTTGAAGATCGCCTGGTTGCGAGTCAGCCAGACCCGCAGCGGCTCCTCGGGGCCCGCCTCGATCAGGCGGGCCAGCTCACGCAGGGCGCGGGCCGGGATGTTGGCCTCGATCCGCTCGGGCACGGCGGATTCAAGATCGGTCCGCTTCACCGCCAGCCGGTAGGAGTCCGTGGCGACCATGGTCAGCTGCTGTTCCTCGGCGGTGACCAGCACCCCGGTCAACACCGGACGGGCTTCGTCACGTGAGGCAGCTCGCGCGACGCGGGCGATCGTCTCGCGCAGCGGCGCCGCCGGCAGCTCGACCGGCTCGCCCTCCACCTCCGGTAGCCGGGGAAAGTCGTCGGCGGGCAGAGTCCGCAGGTGAAAGCGCGAGGAGCCGGCCGTAATCTCCACATCGCGCTCGGCCTCGCGGAGCTGGAGGGTGACCTCGCCGTCCGGCAGGGAGCGGGCCACCTCCACCAGCAGGCGGCCCGGCAGCACCACCGCCCCGCCACCCTCGGCGCGGCCGTCGAGGCCGACCTCCAGCCCCAGCTCCATGTCGGTGGCGCGAAGGCGGGGGTCCCCGTCGCCCGAGAGGTGGATCCCCGATAGCGATTGCAGCGCGGCGCGGGCGGAGACCGCCCTCGAGGCGACCAACAGTGCGTCGAGTAGGGCTTGTCGTGAGGCTGTGATCTTCATTGGCTGATCTGTGGAGTCACTAGGAGTAGTAAGGGCTGTGGATGGTGTGGATATGTGGATCACCCGATTCTTTCAGTCGGTTCGGTCACGATCGATCCCCGAGCGGAGCTGGCTGCTGAGCTCCTCCAGGGTCACGGTGAGCTGGGGGTCGGCGGCCTGATGATGCTCGACGCGCTTGATCGCGTGGAGCACGGTGGTGTGGTCACGGCGGTTGAAGGCGGTGGCGATCGCCGGCAGGGAGAGGTCGGTGAGCTCCCTGCTCAGGTACATGGCGAGCTGGCGAGCGCGGGCGACGGGGCCGGTGCGTCCGGGGGAGAGGAGTTGCTCGCGGGTGACACCGAGGCGCTCGGCGACAGTGCGCTGGATCTCGTCGACCGCGGGCTGTCTGGGGGCACGCTCGGGCGTGCCGCCGTGCGGGACCGCCTGCTCGACGATCTCGGCGGTGATCGCCGAGGCGGTCAGCGAGGAGAGGGCGAGGACGCGGGTGAGAGCGCCTTCGAGCAGGCGCAAGCTGCTGGTTGCCCGCGCCGCCAGCGCCCGCACGGCGTCCGGGCCGATCGCGTCGCTCCGCTCGCGGACGAGATTGGCGAGAAAGATCAGCCGGGTGGAGAGGTCGGGGGGCTCGAGCTCGACGGTCAGCCCCCACTCGAAGCGCTGCCGCAGGCGCTCGGCGAGCTGAGAGAGCTCCCCGGGGACGCGGTCGGCGGTGAGGACCAGCTGGGCGCCCGCCTCATACAGGGCATTGAAGGTATGGAAGAACTCGTCGGCGGTGCGCGCCTTGCCTTCGAGGAACTGGACGTCGTCGATCAGCAGCACGTCGGCTCGGCGGTAGCGCTGCTTGAAGGCGTCGATCCCGGTGCTCTGCAGGCAGCCGACGAACTCGTTGGTGAAGCACTCCGCGGTCGTGTAGTGGACGGCGAGCTGTGGACTGTGGACATGCAGGTAGTTGGCGATCGCCCCGAGCAGGTGGGTCTTGCCGAGCCCAGGGGGCCCGTGAAGGAAGAGGGGGTTGTATGCCTGACCGGGCGCCTCGGCGACGGCCAGCGCGGCGCCGTGAGCGAGGCGGTTGCCGGGGCCGATCACGAAGCGCTCGAAGGTGTACGCGGGGTTGAGGGCGACGCTGGCGGCGGCATCGGCGCGCGAGGGCCGGGGCTCCTCCGGCTGGCCGGCGACGAACTCGACCTCGCTCAGGGAGTCGTCGGCACGCGCCAGCGCCGCGCGGATCAGCTCCGGGTAGCGCCGCTCGACCCAGCGGCGCACGTGGCCCGGTCCGGAGAGGAAGAGAACGGAGCCCCGCCGCGAGCTGGGGCGAAGGGGCTCGAACCAGAGGCGGTAGGTCGACTCCGGCACCGAGGCCCGGAGCTGGTCGGTGACGCGACGCCAGACCGCGTCGAGATCCTCACGCACAGCTTCGCTGACCCGCCCGGGAACCTTGATCCTCCTCTCGCTGTTTGCCGCCGGCGCTTCCTCGCGCGGCGCCGATCATAGGCTCGTCCGGCGCGGGTTCGGCCGGGCAGCAAAACCGCTCGGTGCAAATCGCGAAGAAAACGGTGAGCGGACGGGTGAGCCGGGCGTCGGGGCGGGCGGCACGCGCGGCACCTCCTATACTGCCGTGCCCGCTCGGCGGTTCGGATCTCGACGATGAAGCGCACCTACCAGCCCAAGAAGCGCAAGCGCGCCCGTACGCACGGGTTCCGCGCGCGCAGCGGCACGCGCTCCGGCCGGGCGATCCTCAAGCGCCGCCGGCGCAAGGGCCGGCACCGGCTGGCCCCCTGACGTTGGCCGATGCAGGAGGCTCGGATGCCCGCCGCCGCAGGCGCCTCTCGCGCAGCGGCGATTTCGATCGGGTCTACCGCGAGGGATCCTCGCGAGGGAACCGGTTCCTGGTCCTCTACCGCTTTCGGCGGGAGGAGGACTCGGATGGAACGCCGAGGCTCGGGATCTCGGTCGGTCGGCGGATCGGCAAGGCCGTGCGCCGCAACAAGGTGAAGCGGGCGGTGCGCGAGGCGTTCTGGGAGCTGGCCGATGGGCTACCGGGCGGTGAGGACTACGTGATCGTCGCCAGGCCGGGGGTCGAGGGGCTGGTGGATCGCGCGGGCACGCCCGGTGTGCGCGAGTCGCTGGCCGAGCTGCTGCGCCCCGGCAACGAGGAGCGTTTGTCGTGAAACGGGCGCTCAGCGCCTTCCTGCTCACCGTGATCGGCGCCTACCAGCGCTGGATCTCGCCGGCCCTGCCGCGGCGCTGCAAGTACCACCCGACCTGCTCGGCCTACGCGGCGCAGGCGATCCGCGAGCTTGGCCCCCTGCGAGGCTCGATCGTCGGCGGCTGGCGCCTGCTGCGCTGCAACCCGCTCAGCGACGGCGGCATCGACGACCTCTGCGACCGCAGCCTGTTCCGTGAGCGTCCGGCGAGCAACGGCGCGGTCGACCCGCCCCGGCCCGCGGGGGTGGGCCGATGATCGTGCTCGCCAACATTCTGCAGCCGCTGATCGATGTCGCCAACGAGGTGCTGGTGTTCCTGCACGACTCCGGGCTCCACTACGGCGCCGCGATCGTCGCCCTCACCTTCATCACCCGCGCCCTGATCCTGCCGCTGTCGGTGAAGCAGATCCGCTCGATGCGCGAGCTGAGCGCGATCCAGCCCCACCTCAAGGAGATCCAGGAGAAGTACAAGGGCGACCGCGAGCGGCTGCAGCGCGAGCAGATCCGCCTCTTCCAGGAGCACGGCGTCAACCCGCTCGCCTCGTGCTTGCCGCTGCTGCTGCAGATGCCGGTCTTCATCACCCTCTTCTACCTGCTCCGCAGCCCCGAGTTCCGCGACGAGGTGGAAGCCGCTGGCGAGCAGTCCTGGCTGTTCATCGACGACCTGACCCAGAAGGCGACGGACGATGCGCTGATCATCCTGATCGTCCTCTACATCGTCACCTCGGTGATCGCCGGGGTGATCATGACCGGACTCAGCGCCCCCGCCCAGCAGCGGATGCTGTCGATGGGGCTGCCGATCCTCTTCCTGCCGATCATGATCACCTTCCCCGCCGGACTGCTGGTCTACTGGATCTCGACCAACGTCTGGACGATGGGCCAGCAGGCGGTGGTCAAGACCTTCTTCCCGCCTCCGCCGACGCCGACGCCGGAGGAGGTCCAGGCCTCCAGGCCCCCGCCTCCCCCGCCGCGCAAGCGCAAGCGCCGCCGCTAGCTTCATAGACTGCGCGCGTGGCCGAGGGATCTGTGGAGGAGCTGCCGGAGGCGCCCGCCGACCGGGTCAAGACCGTGCTCGAGCGGGTCGTCGGAGACCTCGATCTGGAGGCCGAGATCTCGGTCGAGGAGGACGACGAGGAGATCCGCGCCAGCGTCGACGGGGAGGAGGTCGGCTTGCTGATCGGCCGGCGGGGCCAGACGATCGACGCGCTGCAGCTGCTCTGCTTTCAGATCGCTTTCCAGGGCCGGCCCGAGCGCAAGCGGGTCAGCGTCGACGCGGCCGGCTACCGGGAGCGGCAGGGGGAGTCGCTGCGGAGACAGGCGGACGCCGCCGCGGAGGATGCGGTCCGCGACGGGCGCGCGATCGAGCTGGAGGCGATGGGCCCGACGGAGCGTCGGGTGGTCCACGAGCACCTCCGCGACCGCACCGAGGTCGAGACCTACAGCGAGGGCGATGAGCCCCACCGCTTCGTGGTCGTCACCCCGCTGCTCACCGATTGAGCGAGGTGCTCGGCCCGGAGGGCGAGCGCCGGATCGAAGCGCTGCTGGAGCTGCTGCGCACCGATCCCACCGCCCCCGTCGCGAGATCGACCCTGCCGACCGCTCGCGATGTCCATGTCGCCGACTCCCTGTCGGGACTCGAGGTGCCCGACCTGCGCCGGGCCCGGCGGATCGCCGACCTCGGATCGGGCGCCGGCTTCCCAGGGCTGGTGCTCGCACTCGCCCTCGTTCGGGTTCGCTGCGACCTAATCGAATCCTCCTCGCGCAAATGCGCGTTCCTTCGCCGCGCGATCGAGCGCACCGAGGCGGCCAACGCGACCGTCGTCTGCGAGCGCGCCGAGACCTGGGCTTCCGGCTCCGGCCGCGAGGCCTACGAGGCGATCACCGCCCGCGCCGTCGCCCGCCTCGCGACCATCGCCGAGCTCGCCTCGCCGCTGCTCCGAGAGGGCGGCGTCCTGGTCGCCTGGAAGGGCAGGCGCGATCCCGGCGAGGAGGAGGAGGCCGCCCGGGCGGGCGAAGCGCTGGCGATGGAGGCGATCGAGGTGCGCTCGGTAAGGCCCTATCACGGCAGCCACGATCGCCACATCCACCTGCTCCGCAAGAATGGGCCGACACCCGAGGGACTGCCGCGGCGAGTTGGTTTGGCGGCGAAACGCCCGTTCGGGACCGAATGATGGGAACCGTCTACGCGATCGCAAACCAGAAGGGCGGCGTCGGCAAGACGACGACCGCGGTCAACATGGGCGCCTGCGTCGCGGGCGATGGCCGTCAGACCCTGTTGGTCGACCTCGACGCGCAGTGCAACGCGACCACCGCGCTCGGGCTGCCCAAGGACCGCAGCCCCTCCTCCTACGAGTGCCTCACCGGCGAGGTCTCGGTCGCCGAGGCGGCGCGGCCGGCCGGGCCTGACAACCTCTGGATCGTCCCCGCCAGCGTCGACCTCGCCGGCGCCTCGGTGGAGCTGCCGCGCACCGACGCCTTCGAGCGGCGGCTTCGGGACGGCCTGGGCCCGGTGCGGGACCGGTTCGCCTACACGCTGCTCGACTGTCCCCCGTCGCTGGGGCCGGTCACGGTCAACGCGCTGGTGGCCGCCGACCAGGTGATCGTCCCAGTCCAGGCCGAGTACCTGGCGCTGGAGGGGCTGGTCCAGTTCCTGGACACGCTGAAGCTGGTCCAACGCGAGCTCAATCCCGGCCTGGGGATGGCCGGCGTGCTGATCACCATGCACGACGATCGCACCCGATTGGCTCACGACGTCGAGCGCGAGCTGCGCGAGCACCTGCCGGCCCGGGTCTTCAAGACCGTGATCCCCCGCAGCGTCCGGGTGGCCGAGGCCCCCAGCTACGGGGTCCCCGTGGCCGAGCACGATCCCAACTCCGCCGGCTCGCGCGCCTACCGTGCCTTCGCGCAGGAGGTCGCAGCGGCACATGGCTGAACGCAAGCGCGGCATGGGCCGGGGGCTGTCGGCAATCCTCCCCGAGAGCGGGGCGGGCGGGCCTGACCTCCGCGACCTTCCGGTCGAGGCGATCGAGCCCAACCCGGATCAGCCTCGCACCAGCTTCGACCGCCAGGCGCTCGACGCTCTGGCCGGATCGATCGCAACCGCCGGGTTGCTGCAGCCGCTGATCGTTCGGCCGCTGTCGGACGGCCGCTACCAGATCGTCGCCGGCGAGCGCCGCTGGCGGGCCGCGCAGCAGGCCGGCCTGGAGCGGGTGCCCGCGGTGATCCGCAGCTCGCCCGAGGACGAGCGGCTGCAGGCCGCGCTGATCGAGAACATGGTCCGCGAAGACCTCAATCCGGTGGACGAGGCGCGCGCCTGCGCCGCGCTGGTCGACGACCTGGGCATCTCCAAGGAGGAGCTCGCCCGCCGGGTGGGCCGAAGCCGCGCCGCGATCTCCAACCTGATCCGCCTGCTGGATCTGCCCGACGAGGTGCAGCGGCTGCTGGAGCGCGGGGAGCTCAGCGAGGGTCACGGACGAGCGATCCTGCAGCTCTCCGATCAGGACGCCCGTCGCAAGCTCGCCAAGCGGGCGGCTGCGGATGGATGGTCGGTGCGCGAGACCGAGCAGCGCGGCCGGCGAGACGGCAAGCGCTCGCGGCGTCCGGCCAAGGGCGGTCGGATCAGCGCCGAGGAGCGGGCCGCGCTCGCCGACGCCGAGGACGCCCTCGGCGAGGCGCTCGGCGCAGACGTCCGGGTCCGCCGGGCCGGCGAAGGGGTCAAGGCCGAGATCCTCGCCGACGACCTCGACGAGCTCGCCTCGCTGGCAAAGCGACTCCGGAGGCGCTAGCTAAACTCGGCTTTCCCGGGCGATTAGCTCAGTTGGTTAGAGCGCGTCTCTGATAAGGACGAGGTCCCTGGTTCGAGTCCAGGATCGCCCATCGCCTCCGCCGCAAGGCCCTCGGAGGCCTTCGACCCGCTCCTATAATGGCTCGGCACCCGACCCCCTGGGAGTCCTGAGCAACTCGTGCAGCGGATGAGCATCTACGGCGTCAGCTTCGACATGGTCGGCAAGCAGCCGATCGTGCTGCTGAAGACCGTGGACGGCAACAAGTTCCTGCCGATCTGGATCGGCCATCCGGAGGCCGCGGCGATCCTGATGAAGCTGCAGGGCGCCTCGACCCCGCGTCCGATGACCCACGACCTGCTCTCCGAGGTCCTGGACTCGGTGGACGCCAAGTGCGAGAAGGTCTCGGTCACCGAGCTTCGCGACAACACCTTCTACGCCTCGATCACGATCTCCATGAATGGCTCGGAGCTGGAGATCGACTCCCGGCCCTCCGACGCGCTGGCGCTCGCGGTGCGCTGCTCGGCGCCGATCTTCGCCGCCGACGATGTGATCGAGGAGTCGGCGATCGAGTTCGAGCACGAGGTCGAGGACACCGAGGAGGTCGTCGACAAGTTCAAGGAGTTCCTCGACAACGTCACGCCCGAGGACTTCGCGGCGGGCGGCGAGGAATAACCTCGACACGTTCGCGGTCGGCACCGGACACCGGCTGCGCTGCGCAGTGAAACTGACTTGCTCGCCGGTGTCCGCCGCCGCCCGCTATCGCATGGACGCCGGCTCCGCGCGACCCTCCAGGGCGAGGGCGAGGATGCGGTCGACTAGCTGCTCGAAGCCGATGCCGGCGGCCTCGGCGGCCATGGGGAAGAGGCTGGTGTCGGTGAGGCCGGGGATCGCGTTGACCTCGAGCACATGGGGACCGTCGCCCCCGAGCATCAGATCGACGCGGGAGAAGCCGGAGCACCCCAGCACCTCGTAGGCCTTGGCCGCCACCTCCGCCACCTCGGCCGCCTCATTCTCCGACAGGTCCGCCGGGCAGGCGTAGTCGGTGCGGCCGATCTCGTAGCGGGCCTCGAAGTCGAACATGTCACCCTCGCGCGGGATCGCCTCGACGATCGGGAGCGGCTCGGAGCCGAGCATCCCAACGGCCAGCTCCCTGCCGTCGACGTAGCGCTCGAGCAGCACCCGGTCGTCGTAGCTGAACGCCGCCACCAGCGCCTCGGGGACGCCGGCGCGATCGGAGGCGAACTTGACGCCCAGCGAGGATCCCTGGCTGGCCGGCTTGACCACCAGGGGGAAGCCCAGGCTCTGCTCGATCTCCTCCAGGGTGTCCGCGGCCCCGAGCTCGCGGAAGGCGGTGGCGTTGAAGGCGACCCAGTCCGGGGTCGGGACCCCGGCGGCTCGCAGCTCGTGCTTGGAGGCGACCTTGTCCATGCACAGGGCGCAGGCGGCGACTCCGGGCCCGGTGTAGGGCAGGCCGAGGATCTCGAGCAGCTCCTGCACGGTGCCGTCCTCGCCCCCGGGGCCGTGCAGGGCCACGAAGGCGACCTCCGGGCGCTCCGCCCGTAGGCGCGCGACCAGGTCCTCGCCGACGTCGATCGGCAGCGCCTCGTGCCCGAGCGCCCCCAGGGCGTCCTCGACCCTGGCTGCCGAGCGAAGGGACACCCCGCGCTCCAGGGAGCGGCCGCCCTTCAGCACCGCCACCTTCACCGCTTCGGCCTCCTCCGCGGCATGGGTACGACATCTCCGCCGTCGGGCGCCTCCTCCTCCGGGGCGCTCGGCACCGGGTGCTCGCCGGTGATCGACTCATAGAGCTCGACCTGCTCGGCGACCACTCGGCCGATCCGGCGGATCCCCTCCCGGATCTCGTCCTCATCCGAGCCGGAGAAGTTGAGCCGCATCGAATCTGAGCCGCGCCCGTCGACGTAGGCGGCGCGCCCGGGGACGAAGGCGACGTCCTCGCGCAGCGCCTTGGCCAGCAGGTCGGTGGTATCGATGTAATCGGGCAGCGTGGCCCAGACGAACAGCCCTCCCTGGGGCTCGGTCCATCGCGCCTGGGCGGGAAAGTGGCGCTCCAGCGCTTCCAGCATCGCGTCTCGCCGCGAGCGGTAGATCCCCACCAGGTCGGAGACGTAGGCGCGCCAGCGCCCCTCGGCGAAGTACTCGCGGACGAAGTACTGGGTCAGGGTCGAGGTGCAGAGATCGGCCGCCTGCTTTCCGAGGCCGATCTTCTCCAGCACCGGGGGCGGGGCCGCCACCCAGCCGATCCGGATCCCGGGTGAGAGGATCTTGGAGAGCGTCCCCAGGTAGAGCACGTAGTCGCCCCCGTCGAGGGCGTACAGCGTCTGCTGGGGCTCGCCCTCGAAGCGCAGCAGCCCGTAGGGGTTGTCCTCGCAGACCAGTACCTCGTGCTGCCGGGCGAGCTCGACCAGCCGCCTTCGCCGCTCGGCCGAGAGGGTGACCCCGGCGGGGTTCTGGAAGCTCGGGACCGAGTAGATGAACTTGGGGCGGCGGCCCTCGGAGGCGAGTCGCTCGAGCACCTCTGCGAGCTCATCGGTGCACATCCCCTCGGCGTCGGTGGCGATCTGGATCACCTCCGCCTCGTAGCTGCAGAAGGTTGGGACCGCGCCGGGGTAGGTGGGGGCCTCGCAGATCACCGGGTCGCCCGGGTCGACCAGCGTCTTGGCGATCAGGTCGATGGCCTGCTGGCCGCCGGTGGTGACGATCAGATCGTCGGGGTCCGGAGACATCCCCTCCGCCTGCATCACCTCGACGATGCAGCGCTTGGTCTCCTCGAAGCCCTCGGTCGGGCCGTACTGCAGCGCGGCCGCCGAGGATTCGTGCGCGATCCGGGTCATCTGAGCGGCGAAGCTCTCCGGGGGGAAGGTGGAGGTATCCGGTAGGCCGCCGGCGAGGGAGATCACCTCGGGCCTGGCGGTGATCGCCATCAGGTCGCGCATCGCCGAGGAGCGCATCACCTGGGTGCGCCGGGCGAACAGCCCCGCGTATCGCTCGAGGTCGCGCGAGGTCGTGTGCGCTCGCCGCCGCCGGGGGGCGGCGCGATGTCCCTCCGAGCCCGGGGATCCCTCTGCCTCGGCCATGCCGGACAGTGTTGCCGAATACCCCCTGCGGCGAGCAAGCGCGCGCGCAGCGGCGGTGTAGCCTCCCCGCCCGATCATGGACCTGCTGGCGATCTGTCAGGGGCTGGGTCTGGCCATCGCGGCCGGGCTGATCATCGGCGCGGTGGTGCCTGGCGTGATGCCCGCCTGGGGCGCGATCGCAGGCGCCGCCCCGCTCGGAGTTCTGGCCGCCGCCGCGGCCCTCTCCGCCGAGGACGAGTCGCTCGTGCTCGCCCTGCCGGTTGGGCTGATCGGAGCCGGGCTGGCCGCGGCGGTCAGCCGGGATGTGGCCGCGGGCGCGGCCAGGCGCGAGCAGGCGACGGTCGAATCGGTGGCCGCGCAGCCCCCGGCGGCCCTGATCGCAATCGTGGTGGTGGCCGCGATGATGGTGGCCGGGTTGAGCGTGGTGGCCTCTCCGTTCTCGCTGCTCGCGCTGGCCGGTCTCACCTGGCTGTGGCTCTCGCGCCGCCGACGCTCCCAGCAGAAGCACGAGGGTCTGAGGGTCCTGCGCTAGCCGGTGGGCGCCTAGGTGGCCGAGAAGCTCGTCCTGGTCGTCGTCGACGCCATGCACCCGGTGATGCTCCGGCGGGCGATCGACTCCGGCGCGGCCCCCACCTTCGCGGCGCTTGCCGAGCGCGGCGCGCTGGTGGACGAGATGGTCTCCAGCTTCCCATCGGTCACTCCCGTCTGCAGTTCGGAGATGTTGACCGGCGTGGGTCCCGATGCGCACGGGGTGATGGGGATGAACTGGTACCACCGCCTGGAGCGGCGCTATATCGAGTACGGCTCCTCGTTCGAGGCGACCCGGACCTTCGGCCTCTTCCGGGCGATGTACGACCTCGTCTACAACATGAACCTCGACCATCTCAGCTGGGAGGTCGAGACGGTCTTCGAGCGCCTCGCGGACGCGGGTGTGCGCACAGCCGCCACCCCGTTCCTGATCTACCGCGGCCGGCGCCGCCATGAGCTCGGCCTCGAGGGCCTTGCCCGCCGAGCTGCGGCGGTGGCCAACTTCCGCCATGCGGTCTGGGCGCCCGACGAGTTCTTCTACGGCGACCTCTACGCCAGCAGGCCGACGGGCTGCGGGCCGAGCTTCACCCGGCCGGGGACCCGCGACGACTACTCCGCCTGCGTGGCCGAGGAGCTGGTCCGCTCCGGCTCGTATGAGTTCTTGCTGCTCAGCCTGCCCGACAACGACTTCCATTCCCACCGCTACGGCCCGGCGGCGACCGTGGACTCGATATCGAAAGCGGACGCCAGCTTCGCCCGGGTCGCCGAGGCGGCAGGCGGCCTGGACGCCTTCCTCGACGAGCACGCCGTTGTGCTGACCGCCGACCACGCTCAATCGGAGGTGAAGCACGGCCTGCCACTGGCCGGGGTGCTCGCCGAGGACTGGCACGTGCTGCAGCCCAACGCCGACGAACCTGAAGACGCCGAGATCGCCGTCAGCCCGACCTCCCGCGCCGGCGGGGTCTACTTGCTGGACCCCGGCCCCGCGCACCGCCGGGTGCACGGTCGTCTCCGCGAGCGCCTGCACGATCTCGAGGGCGTCGACCTGATCGCCTGGCTGACCGGACCCGGCGGCGAGCCGCTGAAGCGCGACGGCGTCGGCGTCGAGGACGGGGGGTCCCTGCGCGCCGTGGTCAGGCGCGACGGCTACGAGCTGCGCTTCCGGCCGGGCGGCCAGCTGCGCGACGAGCGCGGCGGTCGCTGGTCTGTCGGGGGCGAGCCGGAGGCGGTCGGTGGGGACATCACCAGGGGCAGGTTCGAGAGCGTCGAGTACCCGGATGCGCTGGCGCGGCTGTGGTCGGCGCTGATCTCTCCGCATTCCGGCGATCTGCTGCTCTCGCTCGCTGCCGGCCACGAGTTCGTCGATTGGGGCGGGGTGAGCCACGCCGGCGGCGGCAGCCACGGCGCCCTCAGCCGCGAGGATTCGCTGGCGCCGCTGCTGTTCGTCGGCTGTGGCCCCCGCCGGCCGGAGAAGCGCCGCTGGGCCCTGCGAGACCTGCCCGACGTGATCCTCGACCACTTCGGCGCCGGGCGACGACGGTGGGCGGGGCGATGAGCCCGTTCGACCACGCCCGGCGGATCGGACGGGGGACCCGGCGCTCGGAGAACTGGGTGCAGCTCTTCCAGTTCGGCCTGGTCGGCGCCTCGGGCTACGTGGTCAATCTGACCGTCTTCGCGCTGCTCACCGGCGCCGGCCTCTTCTTCGTCGAGGGGGACGGCCTCGGACTCCACTACATCCCCTCGGCGGTGATCGCCTTCTGCGTCGCCGTCACCAACAACTTCCTCTGGAACCGCTACTGGACCTTCGACGCCAGGCACGGGCACGCGGGCTTTCAGGCAGCCCGCTTCTTCACCGTCAGCATGATCGGCCTTGGCGTCAACTTGGCGCTGCTGGAGTTCCTGATCTCGGTGGTCGAGCTCAAGGAGCTGCCCGCGCAGGCGGTGGCGGTGGCGCTGGCGATGCCCGTCAACTTCATCGGCAACAAGATGTGGACATTCGACGATCCGCGCCCGCTCTAGCCGCCCTGCTGGCCGCCGCCGCCCTGGCGACGCCAGCCGAGGCACAGCCGCCCGAGCCGAAGGTCCCCGAGTCGAGGGCGATCGAGATCGCGCGCGGCGATCCGAACGTGGTCGAGGCGGCTCGCGAGCACCCGGACCTTCGCCCCTCGGCGGACCGGGCCGACTCCGACCACGACTGGGAGGTCGGATTCTTCGCCGACGACCGCCAGCTGGTTCAGGTCGTGGTCGACGACGAGACGGGCGAGATCGAGGAGTCCTGGACCGGCCACCAGGTGGCCTGGCGGATGGCCCGAGGCTACGAGGGGGCATTCGGGCGCTCGCTCAACGCCCCCTGGATCTGGCTGCCGCTCTGCGCGGTCTTCGTCCTGGGGCTGCTCGACTGGCGGCGCCCTTTGCGGATCGCGCACCTCGACCTGCTCGTCGTGGTCGCCGGCTTCGGGCTCTCCCACTACTTCTTCAACCAGGGCGAGATCGGCCTCTCGGTGCCGCTCGCCTATCCACCCCTGCTCTATCTGCTCGCCCGCATGCTCTGGCTCGCCTTCCGCGGCGGCGAGGGGTTGCGCCCGAGCGCGCCGCTACCTGTGCTCGCCGTCGCCCTCCTCGTCCTCGTCGGCCTGCGAGTCGGCCTCAACGTCGCCGACTCGAACGTGATCGACATCGGCTACTCGGGCGTGATCGGGGCGGACAGGATCGCCGACGGTGAGCCCGTCTATGGCAACTTCCCTCCCGACAACGTGCGGGGTGACACCTACGGCCCCGTCGCCTACTACGCATACGTGCCGTTCGAGCAGCTCCTTCCCTGGAGCGGGGACTGGGACGAGCTCCCCGCGGCCCACGCCGCGGCGATCTTCTTCGATCTGGCGACGATCGCTCTGCTCGTCCTGCTCGGCCGGCGCCTGCGCCCGGGACGAGCCGGGTCCGCACTGGGGATCGCGCTCGCCTTCGCCTGGGCGGCCTGTCCCTACACTGCCTTCGCCCTAGAATCGAACTCGAACGATTCCCTGGTGTCGATGCTCCTCGTTGGCGCCCTTGTGGTGCTGACCTCGCCGGCGGCCCGCGGGGCTATGGTGGCGCTGGCGACAGCGACCAAGTTCGCGCCCTTGGCGCTGGTGCCCTTATTCGCGAGCTACGACCAGGCCTCTCGCGCGGGCGCCGTGACAGGACCCGCGCGCCGGCAGCTGTGGATACTCGGGGGATTCACGGCCACCTTCGCGGCGGTCCTCGCCATCGTGTTCGCACCGGCGCTGATTAATCCCGGCCTCGCCGAGTTCTGGGAGAGGACCGTCGCCAACCAGGCCGGACGGGACTCGCCCTTCAGCGTCTGGGGTCAGGAGCCCTCACTCGATTGGCTTCACACCGCGGTCAAGGCCGCCGTCGTGGGGTTGGCGCTGGCGGTCGCCCTCGTGCCCCGGCGACGCGGGCCGGCGACGATCGCGGCGCTCGGCGCAGCGGTTCTGATCGCGGTCCAGCTCAGCCTCGAGCACTGGTTCTATCTCTACATCCCCTGGTTCCTGCCGTTCCTGTTCGTCGCTCTGCTGGCGCGCGAGGGACGCCTCAGCTCTCGGACGCCGGCGCCAGGATCTGGCTGATCGCGCGGGCCAAGCCGTCGTCGCCCACCTCGATCAGCGCCCCCATCACCCAGACGTCCTCGGTGGCGGAGTCGAATCGGATCGGCATCTGGTTGCGAAAGCCCGACAGTGCCTGCTCGCGCTTGACACCGATCACCCCGGCCCGGGACCCCGTCATGCCGACGTCGGTCATGTGGGCGGTCCCCCCGGGCAGCACCCGGCCGTCGGCGGTCGGGACGTGGGTGTGAGTGCCGAGCACCGCGGCCACCCGCCCGTCGAGGTGCCAGCCCATCGCCACCTTCTCGCTGGTCAGCTCGGCGTGGAAGTCGACGATCACGGCGTCGGCGCGGCCGTCGAGCTCCTGCAGAAGCTCGTCCGCGACCGGGAAGGGCGAGCGCTCCACGGTCATGTGCAACTGGCCGCTGAGGTTGACGACGGCGACTCGCATCCCCGCGGCGTCCGCGATCATCCACCCCCGGCCCGGGTTGGCCTGCGGGAAGTTCGCCGGCCGCACGATCCGCCGCTCGGATTCGAGATAGCCGTAGATCTCGCGGTGCCGGTAGGCGTGGTTGCCGAGCGTGATCGCGTCGGCGCCGAGCTCGAACAGCTCGTCGGCGGTCTCCGGAGTGATGCCCACCCCCCCGCCGGCGTTCTCGCCGTTGACGATCACCAGGTCGGGCAGGTGCTCGGTGCGCAGTCCCGGCAGCGTCGCCGCCAGGCCCTTGCGACCGGGCTTGCCCACCACGTCGCCGATGAACATGGCTCGCATGGCGCGGCAGGCTACTTGTCATCTAGCTTTCCGGCCGATGCCGCGAAAGGCAACTCGTGGCTCCAGACGCAAGCCGAGGCGGCGCTCGCCCCCCAAGCCCGCGCTTGAGGCTCGAGGTCTGGAGAAGCGCTACGGAGAGCGCGTCGCCCTCCGCGACGCCGGCTTCGCGGCCGCGCCGGGCGAGCTGCTCGCCGTGGTCGGACCGAACGGGGCGGGCAAGACCACCATGCTCGGCATCCTCGCCGGGATCATCGAGCCCGACGCGGGCGAGGTGACCGTCTCGGTGGGCGAGGTGGGATGGGTGCCCCAGCAGGCGGCGCTCTACCGTCGCCTCACCGTCGACGAGAACCTGCGCCTCTTCGCCCGGCTGGAGGAGGTCTCCGACCCCGAGGGCCGCGTCGAGGCGATGCTCGAGCAGACGGGCCTCGCCGACCGCCGGGGCGACCAGGTCTCCGAGCTCTCGGGGGGCAACCAGCAGCGAATCAACATCGCGATCGGGCTGCTCGCCGAGCCGAAGGTGCTCCTGCTCGACGAGCCCAGCGCGGGTCTCGATCCCGGGCAGCGGATCCGCCTCTGGGAGTTCGTCGCCTCGCTGGCCAAGGAGGGAACCTCGGTCGTCTACTCCACCCACCAGATCGAGGAGGCGGTCCGCTACGGCGACCGGCTCCTGGCGATGGCCGAGGGCGAGGTGCTGTTCGACGGTACCTTCGCCGCCATGCGGCGGGCCGCGGGAGCGCGGGGCCGCAGCGACCCGGAGACCGACTTCGTCCGCTTCCTCGAGAAGAAGGGCAAGTAGAGAATGCGCTGGCTGCTGGTCAAGGACCTGCGGATCCTGCAGCGATCGCCGCTGCTGACCGCGCTCCTGGTCGTCTACCCGGTGGTGCTGGCGGTGCTGATCGGGTTCGCGATCTCGCGTGGGCCCGAGCGCCCGGAGGTGGCCTTCTTCAACGAGATCCCGGCCGAGACCGGCGGGCTGGAGCTGGGAGAAGGGGGATTCAGCCAGGAGGAGGCCTTCGAGGAGCTCTGCCGGCGGGTCGAGTGCGTTAGCGTCTCCTCGCGAGAAGAGGCGGTCGAGAAGGTCCGCGAGGGCGAGGTGCTGGGGGCCCTGGTGATCTCCGAGGAGTTCCTCGACGACCTGCGTGCGCAGCTGTCGGGCGCCGGCCTTCAGCCGGCCGAGGTCGAGGTCTTCGTCAACGAGGACGACCCGGTCAAGGCCCGCCTGGTGGACGATCGCATCTCCTCGCTGATCACCGAGGCCAACCTGATCCTCTCCGACGAGATCTCCGAGCAGCTGCTCGGCTACCTCGACGTGCTGGTCGAGGGCGGCGAGTTCAACGTGCCGATCCTCGGGCAGACGATCGATGTCCTCGGCCTGGAGCGAAGCGAGGCGATCCTGGAGGCCATCCGGGAGGAGCTGCAGGGGACCCAACGCCAGGTCGTCGACCAGGTGATCAACTTCGCCCAGCTCGCCCGGGAGAACCTCGTCTTCGCCGACGAGCTGCTCGGCTCCGTCGCGGAGCCGATCTCGGTGCAGAAGGAGGTGGTCTCCGGGGA
The DNA here is from genome assembly GCA_964480205.1 of uncultured Conexibacteraceae bacterium. Taxonomy (GTDB): domain Bacteria; phylum Actinomycetota; class Thermoleophilia; order Solirubrobacterales; family 70-9; genus CAYZPZ01. The sequence goes on along the minus strand of CAYZPZ010000003.1, from coordinate 7,666 downwards.
GGTGCCGCCGCTCGACACGTTCGCGATCTCGGTGGCGATCGCGATCACCCTGATGTTCGTCACCGTCCTGCTGGTAGCCGGGTCGCTGGCCCTGGAGCGCGAGGAGAACACCTTCGCGCGCCTCACCCGAGGGCTGATCGGCCGCTCGGCGCTGCTCGTGGAGAAGATCGTGCTCGGCACCGCCTGCTCGATCGTGGTGGCGGTGGTGCTGCTCGGCGTGCTCGAGCTTTTCGTCGACCTGCAATGGGACCGGGCCGCGATGTTCGGGTCCGCGATCCTGCTCACCGGCGCGGCGATGGCGGCAATGGGCTCGGCGATCGGGGTCGCCGCCCGGGAGGTCCGCGCCAGCGCCCTGCTCGCCTTCGCCCTGACCCTGCCGATCGCCTTCCTGTCGCTGGTCCCGTCGGGAACGGTCAGCGAAACGCTGTTCGACGCGATCAGGATCGTCACCGGCGCATTTCCCTTCCGCCCGGCGGTCGACTCGCTCTCGGCCGGTCTTTCCGACGTCGGCGACCTCGGGCTCAACCTGGTTCACCTCGCCTTGCTGGCCGTGGCCTATTTCGCCGTGGCGCGAGTCGCGCTGCGGCGCTTTGCCTAGCCGCCCCTAGAATCGAGGTCGATGGCCTTTCCCGAGACCCGCCTGCGCCGCCTGCGCCGCAGCAAGCCCCTGCGTGACCTGGTCCGCGAGAACGAGCTCTCCGCCGCTCACCTGGTCCAGCCGCTGTTCGTGACCGCGGGCTCCTCGGTGCGCGAACCGGTCGCCTCGATGCCGGGGATCGAGCGTCTCTCGATCTCCGAGGCGGTGGCGG
>CAYZPZ010000003.1:0-6757 GCA_964480205.1 uncultured Conexibacteraceae bacterium | reverse complement strand
CCGGTCGCCTCGATGCCGGGGATCGAGCGTCTCTCGATCTCCGAGGCGGTGGCGGAAGTGACCGAGATCGCCGCGACCGGGATCCGCGCGGTGCTGCTGTTCGGGATCCCGGCCAGCAAGGACGAGTTCGCGAGCGAGGCCTACGACCACGAGGGCGTGATCCAGATGGCTGTACGGGCGCTGAAGGAGGCCCATCCGGAGATCGTCCTGATCACCGACGTCTGCCTTTGCGAATACACCTCGCATGGCCACTGCGGGGTCGTCCGCGAGGGTGAGGTCGACAACGACCTGACCCTGGAGCTGCTCGCCAAGACGGCTATCTCCCACGCCGCCGCCGGGGCCGACGCGGTGGCGCCCAGCGACATGATGGACGGCCGGGTCGGGGCGATCCGCAACCAGCTCGATGAGGAGGGCCACTCCGGGGTCCCGATCATCGCCTACAGCGCCAAATACGCCTCGGCCTTCTACGGCCCCTTCCGGGAGGCCGCCGATTCCACCCCCGAGTTCGGCGACCGCCGCGGTTACCAGATGGATCCGGCCAACGCCGACGAGGCGATCCGTGAGGCGAAGCTCGATCTCGAGGAGGGCGCCGACGTGGTGATGGTGAAGCCGGCGCTTCCCTATCTGGACGTGGTCCACCGAGTCAAGCAGGCGACTGGGGCGCCGGTCGCCGCCTACCACGTCTCCGGCGAGTACTCGATGCTGAAGGCCGCCGCCGCGCAGGGCTGGCTGGCCGAGCGGGCAGCGGCGCTGGAGTCGCTGCTGGCGATCCGCAGGGCGGGGGCTGAGTTCATCGTCACCTACTTCGCCAAGGATGCCGCCGCCTGGCTCGCCGAGGAGGTCGCGCGCCGGTGAACCGCCCCGTCGACGGGATCACCACCGCCGAGGCCACCCCGAAGCTGCGCTCGCGCAGGGACGGGGCGGCGATCCCGCTGGACGAGGCCGACAAGCGACTGATGAACCTGCTGCAGTCGAGCTTCCCGCTCCACCCCGAGCCTTTCGCCGCCGTCGCCGCCGAGGCCGGGCTCGAGCTCGACGAGGTGCTGGAGCGCACCCGGCGGCTGCTCGACGGGCGGATCATCCGCGAGATCACCCCGATCTTCGACACCAGGGCGCTCGGCTACAGCTCGATGCTGGTCGCCGCCAGGGTCGATTCCGACAACCCTCACCGCGCCGCCCAGATCATCAACTCCCATCCCGGCGTTTCCCACAACTACCTGCGCACCCACGAGTTCAACCTCTGGTTCACGATCGCCACCGCACCGGACTCGGAGCTGGGCCTGGAGGGCACGCTCGAGGTGCTGCAGCGGCTGACCGGGGCGGAGTCGATCCGCCAGCTCCCCACCCTCACCCTGTTCAAGATCAACATGAACTTGGAGATGGAGGGCGGCACCGATGCCCTGGCGGCCCCTGCGGCCGAGGCGGTGCCTCCGCGCGAGCTCGAGCCGCAGCCCTACGACGAGCGCGACGTGGCGGTGATCCGCGCGCTGCAGGGCCCGATGCAGGTGACCGAGCGCCCCTACGACGCAGCCGCCGCGGAGGTGGCGATGGCGACCGACGAGTTCCTGCGGCATCTCCAGGGAATGATCGAGCGCAAGCTGCTGCGCCGCGTCGCCGCGATCCTCTTTCACCGCCGGGCGGGCTTCTCCGCGAACGGGATGGGGGTGTGGCGGGTGCCCGAAGAGGGCATCGCCGAGGTCGGGGCGCGGATGGCGGCCGTTCGCGGCATCTCACACTGCTACCAGCGCCCCACCTATCCCGACTGGCCCTACAGCGTGTTCACGATGGCGCACGGGCGCTCGAAGGAGGAGTGCGACGCGATCCTCGACGGGATCGCCGCCGAGCACGAGCTCCACGGCACCGACAGGGCGGTGCTTTACTCCTCGACCGAGTTCAAGAAGGTCCGGCTTCACTACTTCACCGATGAGTACGCCGCCTGGGAGACCGAGCATTCCTGAGGGCGGTTCCGCGCGCCTTTACGAGCGCGCGGCGAAGGTTCTGCCCGGCGGCGTCAACTCGCCGGTCCGCGCAATGGGCTCGATCGGGCGCGACCCGATCTTCATCGAGCGCGGCGAGGGCCCGCACCTCTTCGACGCCGACGGCAATCGCTACGTCGACTGGGTCTCCTCCTGGGGCCCGCTCGTCCTGGGGCACGCCCACCCGGCCGTGGTCGAGGCGGTCAGCGAGGCGGCGGCGAGGGGCACCAGCTACGGGGCCCCGACCGAGGGCGAGGTGGAGCTGGCCGAGCAGGTGCGCGAGCGCTTCGAATCGGTGGAGATGGTCCGCATGGTGAGCTCGGGCACCGAGGCCTCGATGAGCGCAATTCGCCTGGCCCGGGCGGCGACCGGCCGCGAGCCGATCCTCAAGTTCGCCGGCGCCTATCACGGTCACGTCGACGGCATGCTCGCCGAGTCGGGGTCGGGGATGGCGACCGCCGGCGTCCCCGCCTCGCCGGGGGTGACCGCGGCGCAGGCGGCCGACACCGTGGTGGTGCCGTGGAACGATCGCGCGGCGGTTGAGGCGGCGCTGGAGCAGCGGCGCTTCGCGGCGGTCCTGGCCGAGCCGATCCCCGCCAACATGGGGGTGGTTCCGCCCGATCAGGGCTTCCCGCGATTCCTCCGCGAAGCCGCGGACGAAAACGGCGCGCTGCTGGTGCTCGACGAGGTGATCTCGGGCTTCCGCGTCGCCCGAGGGGGCGCCCAGGAGCTGCTCGACGTCGGCGCCGATCTGACCATCATGGGCAAGGTCCTGGGCGGCGGCCTGCCCGCCGCCGCCTTCGGCGGGCCGCGCGAGCTGCTCGAGCGCGTCGCACCGGCCGGTGACGTCTACCAGGCCGGCACGCTGTCGGGCAACCCGCTCGCGGTGGCCGCGGGGCTCGCCACCCTGCGTGAGCTCGACGCGGATGCCTACCGGCGCCTGGCCGCCACCACCGAGGCGCTCGCCGCGGGGTTGCGCGAGGCCGCCGCCGGGCGTCCGGTGACGGTGGTCTCGGCGCCCGGCCTGCTCACCGTCTTCTTCGCCGCCGAGGCGCCCCGGAACTTCTCGGAGGCCTCGGCCTGTGACGCCGAGGCCCACGGTCGCTTCTGCCGGGCGCTGCTCGAGCGCGGCGTCTATCCGCCTCCCTCGCAGTACGAGGCCTGGTTTCCCTCGCTCGCCCACGACCGGGATGCGATCGAGCGCACCGCCGAGGCGGCCGCCGAGGCCTTCGAGGAGGCGCTGGGTTGAGCGGCGCGCCCGCCGCACTCACCGACGCGCTCGATCGGCTGGCCGCCGAACTGCGCGCCCACGAGGCGATCGCGCCCCACGTCCGGGCCGTCCAGGCCGAGCCCTCGCTGGGGATCCTGGTGGCGCGAGGCCCGCGCGCCGCCGCCGCGCCCGACGACTACGTGCTGCTGTTCGAGGCGATTCGCGAGGGCTACCTCATGCACTACCGCGAGCCCCGCCTGCTCGATCAGGGCGACCGCGACCTGCTGCTGCTCGCGGGCGACTATCTGTACGCGATCGGGCTGCGGCGCCTGGCCGACCGCGGCGACTTGGACGCGGTCCGCGAGCTGGGCGATCTGATCAGCCTCTCGGCGCGATTGCATGCCTCCGAGGCCGGGGCGCAGGCCGATCGGAGACTGCTCGATGCGCTCTGGCTGGCCGGCGCGGCGGCGGTCGGCTGGGGCGGCGGCGAGGCCCACGAGGTGGCGAAGGAGACGGCCCGCGAGGCCGCTCCCGGAGCCGAATCCGCGCTGATCGAGGCCGCGCTGAGCTCGGCCCCAGGCGCGATCGAGGCGCCGCTGGCGCGCGCCGCCGACTCGATAGGCTTCGCCTCCGAGCACCTCCTGGACCGTGGCTGACCAACCGAACAGCAAGCAGGGGACCCCGAACCGTCTCGAGAGGGCCGCACCCGCGGGTTACTTCGAGGGGGAGTCGATGACCCGCCGCAACGCCTTCACCGTCGCCGGCGCGGCGATCGGCGGCCTGGCCGGCGCGGCGGTGGTCCTGCCGGCGATCGGGTTCGCGGTTGCCCCGCTGTTCGAGGAGGAGGGCGACATCTGGCAGACGGTGGGCAGGCCGGCGGACTTTAGCTCCGACTCCTACAAGGCGGTGGTGATCACCGCCGTGCCGGATATCGGCGAGACCGGCAAGACCACGGCCTACGTGCGCAGGGGAAGCCCCGATCTGGGAGAGGAAGAGGACTCCTACGTGGCGATCTCCACCCGGTGCGTGCACCTGGGCTGCCCGGTGCGCTTCGTGAAGTCGGCCGGCAACTTCCTCTGCCCCTGTCACGGCGGCGTCTACGACTTCGAGGGCAAGGTGATCGGCGGCCCGCCGGTTCGCCCCCTGGACCGCTTCCAGACCAGGGTGCTCGACCCCAACGGCTCCGAGCGCAGCGGCGCGCCCCAGCCCGGCGATCAGGTCCAGGTCGGCCCGCGTTTCAGCGTCACCTCGCAGCTGGAGCCCGTGCGCGCGCGCGATCCCGGCGAGTTCACCGGCGGCATCTGGGAGTACCTGTATCCGCCCCGTCCCTCCGTCCCGCCGGCGCCCTAGGTCATGCCCAAGCTTCCGATCCCAGCTGCCCTCAGGCGCCCGCCGAAGCCGGGCCAGGCCGACGCCGGCGCGCGTAACGGCGGCGGGCCTGCGGAGGCGGCCAAGGAGGTCGGCGGCGACGTCGCAGGCTGGGTCGACGAGCGCACCGGCGCCACCGGCTTTCTCACCGGGATGCTCTACCGCAAGGTCCCCAAGGGGACCAACTGGTTCTACACGCTCGGCTCGGCGACGCTGTTCGCTTTCACGGTGCAGGCGATCACCGGCGTCTTTCTGGCCATGTACTACACGCCCTCGCCGACCGAGGCATACGAGTCGGTCACGCACATCACCAACGACGTCTTCCTGGGCGAGTTCGTACGCGGCATGCACCGCTGGGGCGCGACCGTGATGATCATCGTGATCTTCCTGCACATGGGCAGGACGTTCTTCTTCGGCGCCTACAAGTACCCGCGCGAGCTCAACTGGGTGATCGGGGTAGTGCTTTTGATCCTGACGCTGGTGATGGGGCTGACCGGCTATCTGCTGCCGTTCGACCAGCGCTCCTACTGGGCGACGGTCGTCGCCAACAACATCACCGCGACCGGGCCGGTCCTCGGCCCCTACCTGGCTGACTTCCTCCGCGCCGGGCCCGAGGTCGGCGCCACCACGATCCAGCGCTTCTACGCGATCCACATGCTGCTGGTACCGGGTCTGATGGTCGCCCTGATCGGCGCCCACCTCTATCTGGTGGTGAAGCTCGGCACGACCGCGCCGCCCTGGCTCAAGGGCGATCGCCCCAAGTCGCTGCGCAGGACCGAGGTCGGATGAACCGGCGCGAGAAGGAGGCCTATCTCCAGGAGTACGAGTCCCTGAAGAAGAAGGGCAAGCCGTTTTTCCCCTACGCGGTGCTCAAGGACTCGAGCATGGCCCTGATCGTGGTGCTGGTGATCGCGATGATGTCGATCGTCCTCGGCGCCGAGCAGGGCCCCAAGGTCGACCCGACCACCACCACCTACACGCCCCGGCCCGAGTGGTACTTCTTCTTCCTCTTCGAGCTGCTGCGCGTGATCAAGCCGGCGGCGCTGACCCCGATGGCGACGATCGGGATCCCGACCATCGCCATGGTCCTGTTGCTGCTGCTTCCCTTCTACGACCGCAACCCCGAGCGCCGCCCCGAGCGGCGCCCGATCGCGACCACCGCGGCGCTGCTGACGGTCGTGGCCATGGCCTACCTGACCTTCCTCGGCGCCACCGCCGGGGCGCCCTCGGAGATCGAGATGGAGGTGGCCCCCGAGTTCGAGGCGGGCAAGCAGGTGACGGCCTCCCAGGGTTGCCTGGCCTGTCACAAGCTGGGGGACAACGGCAACGACGGACCCGGTCCCGAGCTGACCGAAATCGGCGCCCAGATCCCGCGCGAGGCGATCGCGCGCTCCCTGGAGGTGGGACCGGGGATCATGCCCTCCTACGGCGAACTCAGCCGCAAGCAGACCGAGGACCTGACCCAGTTCCTGGCATCGCTGGACTAGCCGCCCCTCCGGCGATGGGCGACCCGGCAGTCGAATCGCATCCCCACCGAGACTCCGAGGAGTTCGCGGGCCAGGTCCGAGGAATGTTCGACCGGATCGCCGGCGTCTACGACCTGATGAACTCGGCGATGACCGCGGGGCTTCACCATCAGTGGCGGGAGCGCGCGGTGGACCGCGCCGAGCTGGGGCCCGGGTCCGACGCGCTCGACGTCTGCTGCGGCACCGGGGACCTGGCGCTGGAGCTGCGGCGGCGAATCGGCCCCGACGGGCGCGTGGTCGGCTGCGACTTCGCCGAGGAGATGCTGGAGCTGGCGCGTCGCAAGAGCGGCGAGCTGGGGCTTCCGGTCGAGTTCGGCTGGGCCGATGCGCTGGACCTGCCCTACGGGGACGCCGGCTTCGACGCGGTCACTGTCGGCTTCGGGGCTCGCAACCTCGCCGACCTCGACAAGGGCCTGGCAGAGATGGCCCGCGTGCTGCGACCCGGGGGCCGTCTGGTGATCCTGGAGATCACCCGGCCGAGTCGCGAGCCGCTGGCGAGCTTCTACGGGCTCTGGTTCGACCGCATCGTGCCGGTGCTCGGCTCGCTGGCCGGGGATCCCGACGCCTACAGCTACCTGCCGGAGTCGGTGCGCAGCTTCCCCGAACCCCGCGAGCTGGCGGCGAAGATCGACATCGCCGGGTTCACCGAGATCCGCTGGCTGCTGCTGGCTGGGGGG
>CAYZPZ010000002.1:1657-30079 GCA_964480205.1 uncultured Conexibacteraceae bacterium | reverse complement strand
GCATAGCGCTCAGCAGTCGTGACTTCCACCGGCCTCTCCTCTCCTCGGAACCTGCGTGGAAAGCTACCGGAGAAGCGCAGATCACCGGAAAGGAGCAGGAATGCCAGTCAGGACAGCAGAGGCTCAGTGGGACGGGAGCCTGGCCGAAGGCGGCGGGCGTATGGCCTTCGGTGGCGGCTTCGAGGGGCAGTACTCATTCACCTCACGCTTCGAGGAGGGCGAGGGGACCAACCCCGAGGAGCTGATCGCGGCCGCGCACGCGGGATGCTTCTCGATGCAGCTCTCGGGGGTGCTCGGCAAGGCCGGGCACGAGCCGGAGGCGGTGAAGACCACGGCTCGGGTCACGGTCGAGAAGGACGGCGAGGGCTTCACGATCACGCGGAGCGAGCTCAGTGCCGAGGCCAAGGTGCCGGGTATCGACGACGAGGAGTTCGAGCGCCAAGCCGAGGAGGCGAAGCGGACCTGCCCGGTCTCGCGCGCGCTCGGCGGCGTCGAGATCACGCTCGAGGCGAAACTGAGCGGGTGACGCCCATAGAGATCGAGACCCCGCACGGCCCGGCCGCTGTCCATCTGCGCCCTGCGGAGGGGGCGAGCCGGGCGCTGCTGCTCGGCCATGGGGCGGGCGGCGGCGTCGACGCCCCCGACCTCCTGGCCGCGACCAAGGCCGGGGTTGCTGCTGGGGTGAGCGTCGGCCTGGTCGAGCAGCCCTACCGCGTCGCCGGCAAGCGCTCGCAGCCGGCGGCGTCGAAGCTGGATGAGGCGTGGATCGCGGTCGCCTCGGCGCTCAGGAACGGCGAGTTCAAGGGCCTGCCGCTGATCGCCGGCGGCCGCTCGGCCAGCGCGCGGGTCGCCTGTCGCACGGCCGCTGAGGTCGGCGCGGTCGCCGTGCTTTGCCTCGCCTTCCCGCTGCACCCACCCGGCAAGCCGGAGAAGTCGCGCCTGTCGGAGCTCGACGCGGTCAAGGTGCCCACCCTCGCCGTCCAGGGCGACCGTGATCCCTTCGGAATGCCGCCCGAGGGCGCCCGCCGCACCATCGTCACCGTCCCCGGCAACCACGGCCTCAAAGGGGACCTGGACGCAGTTGGCGAGGCGGTCGGGGACTGGCTGCAGGGCGTGGCCGGAGCTGCCCCCGGCCGCGCCTAGCGGTCCCTGATGTCGAACCCCTCGCCGGTGAGGCGGTCGATGTCGTTGCTCAGGCCGATGAAGAAGAGGAAGAGGATCAGCATGAACCCGATCGCGCCCGACTTCTCCATCGTGCTGAAGGCGACCCGGCGGCCGCGCACCTTCTCCACCGCGCTCCAGAAGATGTGGCCGCCGTCGAGTGGCAGGAACGGGAACAGGTTGATGATCGCCAGGGAGAGGCTGATCACGGCGAGGACGGTCAGCGCCATGCGCGTGTCGAACTCGATCGCCTGGCGCGTCGTCTCGTAGCCGCCGACGATGCCGCTGATCTGCTCGCGCTGCTCGGGGTCGAGGATCCGCGCGAAGACCTCGGCGGTGCGCGAGGTGATGAACCACATCTGATCGGCGGCCAGGTCCGCGGCCTCGATCGGCGAGGGGTTGACGTCGGCGATGTCGGCCGGCTGAAAGCGGACGCCGAGCAGGGTCTGCCCGGCCTGCTCGTCGTATTCGGGCGTGACGGCGAGCGGCACCCGGGCGCCGTCGCGCTCGACCACGATGCGCACGGGCGTGGTCGCCGGGCAGCCCTGGGCGGGCTCCCCGGCGCAGGTGTGCGAGCCGGTTTGATCGCGGAAGCGCTCCGCCCGATCGGAGGCGTCGAGGTTCCGCGCGGCGATGCCGTCGACCGAGACGATCCGGTCGTCCTCCCGCAGCTGCCCCTCGGCGGGCTTGCCCTCGAGCACCTCCGCCACCTCCAGCCGCGGCCCCACCGCCTCCTGGACCCCGAAGGCGAGGAAGAAGAAGAGCAGGAAGGCGATCAGCACGTTCATCACCGGCCCGGCGGCGATCACCGCGATCCGCTTCCAGACGGGCTGGCTGTAGTAGGCGCGGGCGGCGATCTCCGGCTTGAGGCGGCCGTCGGGCAGCCGGTCGCGCTGCTCGGCTTGGCCCGCGCCCTCGATCCGGTTGAGCAGATCGTTGGGCGTCCCCTCCTCCCCCTCCTCGGGCGGCTTGGGCTCGAGGTCGTCGGGATTCATCCCGGTGATCTTCACGAAGCCCCCGAGGGGGATGGCGCCGACCCCGTATTCGGTCTCGCCCCGCTTGAAGCTCCACAGCCGTGGCGGGAAGAAGAGGAAGAATCTCTCCACGCGCATCCCGGTCCGCTTGGCCACCAGGAAGTGTCCGAACTCGTGCAGGATGATCAGCGCCGCGAACCCGGCGAAGGCCAGGAACCAGCTCACGCCGCGGCCCTCACGCGACTGCCAGGCCCTCGACCAAGGCTCTGGCGTGCTCGCGGGCCTGCGAATCGACCAGGAAGAGCTGCTCGAAGTGGCTGGCCGGGTCCGTCGGGATCTCCTCCAGGCAGCGCTCGATCACCTCGGCGATGCCGGTGAAGGGGATGCGCCCATCGAGGAAGGCCCCGACCGCGACCTCGTCGGCGGCGTTCAGCACGCAGGGGGCGGTCCCTCCCGCTTCCCCGGCCTCGCGGGCGAGCCGCAGACAGGGGAAGGCCTCGGCATCGGGCCGCTCGAAGGTCAGCTCGCCGACCTCGGCCAGGTCGAGCGTGCGCAGGTCGACATCCGCGCGCTCGGGGTGATGAAGGGCGTAGGAGATCGGCACCCGCATGTCCGGGTAGCCCAGGTGCGCCAGCGAGGCCCCGTCGTTGAGGTGCACCAGCGAGTGCACGATCGACTGCGGGTGCACTACGACGTCGATCCGCTCGTAGGGGACCCCGAAGAGATGATGCGCCTCGATCATCTCGAAGCCCTTGTTGATCAGGGTGGCCGAGTCGATCGTGATCCGGCCGCCCATATCCCAGGTGGGGTGCGCGAGCGCGTCCTCGGGGGTTACGCCTGAGAGGTCGGTCTGCCCGCGGAAGGGCCCGCCCGAGGCGGTCAGCACAAGCCGGGTGACATTCCCCGGGGTCTCGGCGCGGATCAGCTGATAGAGCGCGGAGTGCTCGGAGTCCACAGGGATCAGCTGGGCGTCGGTGGCCTCGGCCAGCGCGGTGACCAGCTCGCCGCCGATCACCAGCGACTCCTTGTTGGCGAGCGCGACGTCGATTCCCTCGGTGAGCGCGGCGATGGTCGGCCCCAGCCCGGCGGCGCCGACGATCGCGTTCAGGACCAGGTCGGCGTCGGCGCCGGCGACGAGCTCCCGGAGGCCCTCGGGGCCGGTGAGCACGCGTCCTCCCCACTCCCGACCGGCCCGCTCCGCGCCCGCGGCATCGGCGAGCGCGACGGTGGGAACGCCGTGCTGCTTGGCCTGCTCGAGCAGCGGCTCCCAGCTCGACCCGGCCGAGAGCCCCACGAGCCGCAGGTCATCGCTGCGCGCGATCACCTCGAGCGCCTGGGTTCCGATCGATCCGGTGGACCCGAGTATCAGCACCTTCTTTGCAGCCATCGTCATCGCCGCCAGTGTAGGGCCGTGCCTGAGGCTCGCCTAAGCGTCGGATGCTCCCGCAAGCCCGGCGGTGGCTAGTACAAGAACGCGACCGAGAGGTAGTAGCCGGCGACTACGGTGAAGAGGACCGCGTCGAGGCGGTCGATCAGACCGCCGTGGGGGCCGAACAGGTTGCCGGTGTCCTTGACCTGGAGGTCGCGCTTGATCATGGAGGCGAAAAGGTCTCCGAGCGGGGCGACCAGGGCGATTCCCATGCCCATCAGCAGCGCGTCGGTCCCGGGCAGCCAGTCCTGGTAGAGCCCGGCGAACCAGAAGCCCATGGTGGCGCCGATGAAGCCCCCGATTCCCCCTTCGAGCGTCTTGTTGGGTGAGATCCGCGGGGTGATCTTGCGCTGACCGAAGAGCCGCCCCGCCGCGTAGGCGGCGGTGTCGCCGACGAAGGTGGCCACCAGGACGTCGATCAGCAGGCCCGCGCCGTGGTCGGGCAGCTCGCGCAGCAGGACCGCGTGGGAGAAGCCCAGTCCCAGCCAGCCGACCCCGAGCAAGGTGATCGCGATCGAGACCGTGACGCCTTCCAGGGCGGGGCGGCGCGCCGCGAACAGGTAGATCACCGGGAAGGAGGCGGCGAACACCAGCAGGATCTGGAAGGAGCTGCCGTAGTGGGCGGCGACCACCATTCCCGCCATGGCCAGATAGGCAGGGACCTCGACCGCCGCGCCCGCGCCGACCATGCGGAAGAACTCGCGCAGGCCGATCCCCCCCAGCCCGATTAGCGCGAGCATGAAGATCGGGCCGCCGACGGCGACGATGAAGACCGCGAAGATCACCCAGGGGATCGCCACCACCACGCGAGCGCCGGTCTCCGAGCGGGCGAACGGGAGCCGGCGCCACAGCGGCGGCTTGGCCGGCTCCTCGCCGGGCCTGCTGACCGAGATCTCCGGCGCCCCGGGCGGCTGCCCGAAGCTGGGGATCTCGAGATCCGACTCCGGCGGGGCCTCCCCCCGCTCGGCCGCCTCCGCCGCCTCGGCCTGGCGCTCCGCGGCCTCGCGCTGCGCCCGGCGCTCGCGGCGGCGGCGGCCGAACTGGAAGGTCGGCGGATCGAGGTCGTCGAGCGGGCTCATCTGGTCCCGAATCTCCTCTGGCGGTCGTCGTAGGTCTCAAGGGACTCACGGAAGGCCTCCCGGCTGAAGTCCGGCCAGAGCTCGTCGCGGAAGACGAACTCCGAGTATGCGCACTGCCAGAGCAGGTAGTTGGAGATGCGCTGCTCGCCGCTGGTGCGGATCAGCAGATCGGGATCGTGCATCTCGGGCGCGTACAAGCAGAGGCGGAACTCCTCCTCGCCCCCGCCGCTGAAGCGGGCGGCGGCGTCGACGATCTCGGCCCGGCCGCCGTAGTTGAACGCGACGAACAGCGTGATCCGCTCGTTGGTGGCGGTCTCGGTTTCGGCCCAATCCATCCGCTCCTGCAGGTCGGCGGCGACTCCGTCGCGGCGACCGATGAAGCGCATACGAACCCCTTCCTCGTTGAGCTCGGGGGTCTCCCCCTCGATCCGCTCCGCGAACATCGCCATCAGGCCGTCCACCTCGTCGGCTGGACGGGACCAGTTCTCGGTGGAGAACGAGAACACGGTCAGCTCCTTGATCCCGAACTCGGCGGCATCGCGCAGCCGCGCCTTGACGGTGTCGGCGCCGGCGCGGTGGCCCTCGACCACCGGGAGCTCGCGCTGCTGGGCCCACCGCCCGTTTCCGTCGGTGATGATCGCGACGTAGGTGGCGGGCATCGGGCGGCGAGAGCCAGGCCTAGCCGGCGGCAGCCGCCTAGACCTCGAGGATCTCTTCCTCCTTGCCCTTTAGGAGGTCGTCGATCTGCCCGATCGACTCGTCGGTTCGGTTCTGCAGCTCGGTCTCCGCGCGGTGCTCCTCGTCGGAACCGGCCTCGCCCTCCTTCTTCAGCTCGCGGAGGTCGTGCATGACGTCCCGGCGGATGTTGCGCACCGCGACCCTGCCCTCCTCGGCGACGCTGTGGACGATCTTGACGAGCTCGCGGCGGCGCTCCTCGGTCAGCTCCGGGATCTGCAGCCGGATCACGTTGCCGTCGTTGGAGGGGGTGAGGCCGAGGTCGGACTCCATCACCGCCTTCTCGATCGCCGAGATCGAGGACTTGTCGTAGGGGGTGACGGTCAGCATCCGGGCGTCGGTGGCTGCGACTTGGGCGAGCTGCTTGACCGGGGTCTCGGCGCCGTAGTAGTCGACGATCAGACGGTCCAGCAGATGCGGCGAAGCGCGCCCCGTGCGGACGGTGGCGAGCTCGTTGCGGGTTGCCTCGACCGACTTCCCCATCCGGTCCGAGGCATCGGCCAGCAGCTCGTCGATGATCTCCATCGTCAGGTGCCCACCCTCTGCGCCGGATCGGCGGCCAGCGTGTTCGAGACCAATGTTCCGACCCGCTCTCCGCTGACGATCCTATCTATGTTCCGCTCGTCGGCCATGTTGAAGACGTAGATCGGCAGGTCGTTGTCCATGCAGAGGGAGAGGGCCGTCGAGTCCATCACCCGCAGGCCGCGCTCGATCGCCTCGCGGTGGCTGATCTCGGCCAGGAAGCTGGCGTTGGGGTCGTCCCGGGGGTCGGCGTCGTAGACCCCCTCCACCCCGTTCTTGGCCATGAGGATCGCCTCGGCGTGGATCTCCAGGGCGCGCAGGGCGGCGGCGGTGTCGGTGGTGAAGAACGGGTTGCCGGTGCCCGCGGCGAAGATCACCGCCCGGCCCTTCTCCAGGTGCCGGATCGCGCGGCGGCGGATGTAGGGCTCGGCCACCTCGGTCACCGCCATCGCCGACATCACGCGGGTGTCGATCTCGACGTTCTCCAGGGCGTCCTGGAGCGCGAGCGCGTTGATCACGGTGGCCAGCATGCCCATGTAGTCGGCGGTGGCCCGGTCCATGCCCTCGGCCGCGCCCTCCAGGCCCCGGTAGATGTTGCCGGCGCCGACCACGATCGCGACGTCCACGCCGCGTCCCCGCACCTCCGAGACCTGCTTGGCGATGCGCTCGATCTGCGCCGGGTCGGTGCCGTAGTCCAATGAGCCCATCAGCGCCTCCCCCGAGAGCTTCAGCAGGACGCGCTTGAACCGCGGCTCCGCCAAGGCTATTCCTCCCCGACCTCGAAGCGGGCGAACCGGGCGATCCGCACGTTCTCTCCGGTCTTGGCGGCGATCTCGGTGCGCAGCTCCTCGATCGTCTTGCCCTCGTAGCGCTCCTCGTTGAAGTGCTTTTGCTCGAGGAGGACCAGCTCCGAGCCCCACTTTCGCAGCTGCCCCTCGACGATCTTCTCCACCACCTCGTCAGGCTTGCCGTCGGCCTGCGCCTTCTCGGTGAGGATGCGGCGCTCGTTCTCGAGCTCGTCGGCCGGGATGTCCTTCGAGGAGACGTGCTGCGGGTTCATCGCGGTGACGTGAATCGCGACCTGGCGGGCGAACTCCTGGAAGTCCTCGTTGCGAGCGACGAAGTCGGTCTCGCACTGGATCTCGACCAGGGCACCCTTGCGGCTATCGGCGTGGACGTAGGTGCTGATCACGCCCTCGCCGGTGCCGCGGCCGCTGCGCTTCGCCGCGGAGGCGGCGCCCCGCTTACGCAGGATCTCGATCGCGGCGTCTGTGTCGCCGCCAGCCTCCTCCAGCGCCCGCTTGCAGTCCATCATCCCGGCTCCGGTGCGATCCCGAAGCGCCTTCACCTCGGCGGCCGTGGCCTTGGCCGCGGCCATCAGGATCCTCCCTCCTTGGCGGCCGGCTCGGGCTTGGACTCCTTCGCCTTCTGCTCGGCCTCGGCCCTGGCCTTCTGCTCAGCCTCCGCCTTGGCCTTCTCCTCGGCCTCGCGCTTCGCCTTTTCCTCGGCCTCGCGGCGCTTGCGCTCCTCCTCCTCCTTGCGACGCCGCTCCTCCTCCTCGGCGCGCCGGCGGGCCTCCTCCTCGCGCCACTTCGCCGCGGCCCCCTCGATCGCCTGGCCCACGGTGCCGATCACCAGCTCGCAGGAGCGGATCGCATCGTCGTTGCCCGGGACCACGTAGTTGACCGGGCCGGGGTCGCAGTTGGTGTCGACCAGGCCGATGATCGGGATCTCCAGCCGCTCGGCCTCGCGCAGAGCGATCTCCTCGGTCTTCAGGTCGACGATCAGCACGGCGTCGGGCAGGCGCTGCATGTCGGCGACGCCGCCGAGGTTGTACTCGAGCTTGCCGAGCTCGGCCTCCATCGACATCCGCTCCTTGGTCGGGAGCAGCTCGAGCCTGCCGTCCTCCTGCAGGCCGCGCAGCTCGTGCAGGCGCTGAATCCGCTTGCGGATCGTCTGGTAGTTGGTGAGCAGGCCGCCCAGCCAACGCCTGCTGACGTAGGGCATCTCGCAGCGCTTCGCCCACTCCTCGATCGAGTCGCGGGCCTGTTTCTTGGTGCCCACGAACAACACCACCCCGCCCTTCGCTGCGAGCTCGCGGGCGAAGTCGGTTGCCGCCCGCAGCAGCTCCTCTGACTGGAGCAGGTCGATCACGTGGATCCCCTCCCGCTCCCCGTGGATGTAGCGGCGCATGCGTGGGTTCCAGCGCCGCGTCTGGTGGCCGAAGTGCACTCCGGCCTCCAGCAGCTCCTTGACTCCGACGCCGACTGCTCCGCTTCGCGTCCGCTGTCGGCTCGCGTCTACCTCGGCCATCTTTCCTCTCAGTTCGCTTGTGTTTGTGCAGAGTTCGCGCCGCTGCGGTGGGGACCCGGCCTGAGCCGGGCAGCGCCCCGCGCCTGGCGACGTGGGTCGATTACGGTCGGCCGCGGATTCTAGAGCGCCGGGACCAGACCGCGCCAAGCGGCCGCAGGGGGGCGACTTTTCCGGCCATATCCCGGAAAAGTCACCCCGCTAGGGGTGGCGGGCACGTTCCAGGGCCTCGGCCAAGTCCTCGGGCAGCTCGGAGGCGAACTCCAGACGCTCGCCGCTCTGCGGGTGGCGAAAGGCGAGCCGTCGCGCGTGCAGGAACTGGCGCCCGAGCCCGTGGCGGCCCGCCTCCCCGTACTCGCGATCGCCCGCCACCGGGTGCCCGATCGCGGCGAAGTGGACCCGAATCTGGTGTGTGCGCCCGGTCTCGAGGCGCGCCCCGACCAGGGTGTCGGCGGGCAGCAGCTCGATCACCTCGAAGTGGGTCACGGCGGGACGCTCACCCGCGCCGCGAACCGCCCGGCGTGTGCGACTGCGGCGATGCCGACCCAGGGGCGCATCGATCGTGCCGCTGCGCGACTCCAGCCGGCCCGCCACCAGCGCTCCGTATTCGCGCTCGACCTGGCGCGACTTGATCTGGCGGGCGAGCTCGCGGTGCGCCGCCTCGGTGCGGGCCACGACCATCAGGCCGGAGGTGTCCTTGTCGAGGCGATGGACGATGCCCGGCCGGCCCAGGGCGCCGCCCCCGGCCAGGCCGACCAGCTCGTCGACCAGCGTTGCTCCGCTGTGCGAGGGCGCCGCGTGCACCACCAGCCCCGCCGGTTTGTCGACCACGACGATCGCCTCGTCGCGATGCACGATCCCCGGCCGGGCCGGGGTCATCCGGGCTCGGAGCGATCCGGAAGCACGATCAGCAGGGCGACGCCGGCGACGATCGCGACGTCGGCCAGGTTGAAGGTCGGCCACAGGCGGGGGTCGATGAAGTCCGTGACGGCGCCGTCGCGAACCCGATCGGCGAGATTCCCCAGTGCCCCGCCGATCAGCAGTCCCGCCGGCAACCAGATCAATCCCGGCCCCTTGACCCGGGCCGAGAGGTAGGTGAGCAAGGCGATCAGCACGATCAGGGTGGCGCCGATCAGCTCCGGCGCCACGTCGCCGGCCAGACCGAACGCCACCCCCCGATTCCTGGTGTTGGCGAGCTCCAGGAAGGGCAACAGCTCCACCTGGTCGCCGCGGTCGATGTGGGAGTTGACCGCGGCCTTGGCCCCCTGATCGAGGCCGACCACGGCTCCCGCGGTGGCCAGGGCGAAGGCTAGGCCGCGAACCGGCGGGCTCAACCCTCGATCAGCCCAACGACCACGCCCTGCGCGATCAGCAGCACGATGATCGCCAGGATCGGGCTGAGGTCGAGCCGCCCGCCGACCGGCGGCAGGAAGCGGCGGAAGATGTTGAGGTAGGGATCGGTGACCTCGTGGACGAACTCGACCACCGCCCGCAGGGTCGGGTTGTAGGGCAGCCTGGGGATCCAAGAGAGCAGTACCCGGATGAAGATGAGGATGATGTAGACGAGGAAGAGCGCCTCGACGTAGGAGGCGACGTCGGCGCGCGAGATCGCCAGCAGGGCTGATGTTCCCATCGGCCCTAGCCTCGCACCCTCGCCAGGGAGGCGTCGACCGCCGCCCGCAGCGTCTCGCGGATCGAGCGCTCCTCCAGCGCCTCCAGGCCCGCCTCGGTCATCCCCCCCGGTGAGGCCACAGCGCGCTTCAGCTCGGCGGGTTCCCGGTGCTCCAGCAGGCCGCCGGTGGCAGCCATCGACTGCGAGACCATCCGCCGCGCCTGCTCGGTGGTCAGGCCTTCCTCGGCCCCCGCCTGGACCAAAACCTCGGCGAACAGGGCCAGATAGCCGGGCGAGCAGCCCATCAGGGCGGTGGCGGCGTCGATCAGACCCTCCTCGAGCTCGACCACCTCCCCCAGCAGCGCAAGCAGCACCCCGGTCTCCCGCCGGCGCGCCGCCGGGAGGTCGTCGGGATAGGCGACGCAGAGCACCGCCAGACGCAGCTGCGCGCCCAGGTTCGGCATCACCCGCACCAGCTCCACGCCGGGGAGGGCGGCCCGCAGCCGCTCGAGCGAGGTCCCGGCCAGGATCGAGATGATCGGCTTGCCGGCCTGGGCCAGCTCGCCCGAGACCTCGTCCAGCACCTTCGGCTTCACGGCCAGGACCATCAGGTCGGCCGCCTCGGCCAGGGCGCGGTTCGAGTCCACCGCCTCTCCGCCCACCTCCTCGGCGAGGGCCCGGGCGCGCTCGGGGTCCGCGTCGGAGAACAGCATCAGCTCCGGGGCGCCGGACTCCCCCCGCGCCGCCGCCCAACCGCGGGCGATCCCCGTGGCCATGTTGCCCGCGCCGACAAAGCCGACTTTCATCGGCGGCACTCTATGGCTATGACTGGTTGAAGAAGCCGCCCTCGAGGATGCGGGCCTTCTCCTCGGCGGAGACGTCGACGTTGGCGGGAGTGAGCAGGAAGATGCCCTGCGAGATCCGCTGCATGCCGCCGCCGAGGGCGTAGGTCATGCCCGAAGAGAAGTCGATCAATCGCTTGGAGAGCTCGCGATCGGTGCTCTGCAGGTTGATGATCACCGGCTTCGAGCGCTTGAACTCGTCGGCGACCTGCTGCGCGTCGTTGAAGCTGCGCGGCGTGACCACGTGCATCGAGAAGTCCGAGCCCCCGTTGCCCCGAGGTGCCCCCTCCGGGCGGCGGGAGCGCCGCGGTGGGGAGTCCACCGATCGCAGGCGTCCGCGCCGCGGCGCAGCTGCCTCCTCCTCGCCGAAGATGTCATCGATGTCGTCGTCGCGCGCGCGGCGCGTGGGGCGCATGCCGCGCGCCGGCTCGCGCGGGGCGACCGCTGTCTCGTCAAGCGCCATCTCCTGGCCTGTGTCCCCCTCGACGTACTCGCCCTCGTCGATGTAGTCGCCCTCGACCAGGCCGAAGTACTCCAGGGAGCGTCGCCATGTGTCCTTGAAGCCCATTACCGCTCAGATTCGGCTTTCCAGCGCTTATTCCTCTTCCGGGGACCGCCTCGATCCCCAAGGATAGTGCGGGACGGCACGCAGCCACGCTCGGCCACGGCGCTCTCAGGCGTAGAGAATCGAGCCCAGGCGGATGATCGTCGCGCCCTCCTCCACGGCCACCCGCCAATCTTGGCTGGTCCCCATCGAAAGCCGTCGCAGATCATGCTCGGTCGCCAGCTCCGCCAGCCGCGCGAAGTAGGGCCGCGAGGCTTCGGGGTCTTCGGTGAACGGCGGCATCGTCATCAGGCCCTGCACATCGGCGGGGCAGCGCTCGATGAACTGGCCCAGCCGCTCGGGCTGGATCCCGCCCTTGCTCTCCTCGCCGGCGAGGTTGACCTCGACCAGCACCGCCGTCTCGGAGCCGGCGTGCTTGGCGAGCTGCTCGAGCGCCGAATCGGAGGCGAGCGAGTGGATCAGGCGCACCAGCGGCGCGATTCGCTTCACCTTGCGGCTCTGCAGGTTGCCGATGAAGTCCCAGCTGAACGCATCGCCCCAGCGCTCGCGCTTCGCCTCGAGGTCCTGGAGGCGGTTCTCACCGACCAGGTCGACGCCGGCCTCGGCCAGGGCTCCCAGCTCCTCGAGGGGGACGTACTTGGTGGCGGCGAGGATCTCGACCTCGGGGCCGGCGACCTCACGCACCCGATCCAGGCTGGCGCGGACGCGCTCAGGGTCGAGCCCGGTGACGGGCTCAACCGCCATCAGTCGCTCGCCTCCGGCTCGAGCCAGGCGAGCCCCGCCTGGCGGCCGGTGCGCTCGCCGTCGCGGCGGTGGGAGTAGAAGAGCTCGGGGTTGCAGCTGGTGCAGAGCTCGGAGATCTCGATGTGCTCGACCCCCGCCCGGTGCAGCAGCTGCCGCGCCGCCGCCGCCAGATCGAGCATCCGCCCCGCTGCGACGCCGTCGAGGTCGTCGAACTCGGCCAGGACCTCCTCCCCGACCTCGTAACAGCAGGGTCCGATCCCGGGCCCGATCGCCGCGGCGGAGCCCCCGACCTCGTCGGCGGCGCGAGCGAGGATGCCGCCGGCCAGACCGCGCCAGCCGCCGTGGACCATCGCCACGCCCCCCGGACCGACCAGGGCGATCGGCAGGCAGTCGGCGACCATCACCAGCGGCGCCAGGCCGGGCTGCTCGGTGGCGTGGGCGTCGACCTCGTCGGGGCTGCGCACGGCGTCGGCGTAGACCCGCGGCTCCTGCTGGGTGTCATGTCGATGCAGCTCGGCCCCGTGGACCTGGCGCCCCATCACCACGTTCTCAGGGGCGATGCCGAGCGCGGCCGCCAAACGACGGCGGTTCTCGACCACGCTGCGCGGCTGGTCCCCGGTCTTGATCGCGACATTGAGCGAGTCAAACGGTCGCTCGCTCACCCCACCGACGCGCGTGGAGAAGGTCGCACGCGCCCCGGGCAGTCCGGCCTCGAGCCAGCGCACCCCGTCCTGCTTTCGCCACTCCATCTGACCCGAGGCTAGAGCCTCGTGCTGCGAGACCGGTCTCACTTCCCCTGCTCTGCCGCGGCAAGGGCGATCCGAAGCTCCTGCTCGCGGCCGGACGCCTCACCGTCGAGCTTGGCGGCCAGAGCGGCGTTGAGCCCGCGGCCGATCGCCGGCCCCTCGGGCACCCCCGCCTCGATCAGGTCGTAGCCGGAGATCTCCAGCTCGACGTGGCGCAGGCGGCCGACGTAGTCGTCGAGCCAATCGGCGCCCGCGGCGCGGGCGATCGCCAGGACCTCGGGGACATGGTCGTGGGCGAGGATCTGCACCTCGGCGGGCGATCCGGGCCGGGCGTGCTGAGCGAGCCTGGCGGCGCGAGCGCGCAGCCGCTTGGCGTGATCACCCGACGCCACTGTGAGCAGGATCGCCGTGTCGCGGTCGGCGTAACCGGCCCAGTCGGCGTCGCGCTCGAGCAGTCCCTCGACCGCCGCCGCCAGCCGCGGGCCCAATCCCAGCTCGAGCACGCGCCAGCGCTCGATCAGTGCGAGGGCGGCGCTCGGTTGGGGCTCCACGGCGATCCGCGCCAGCTCCGAGGTGACGCGGTCCTCCGAGACGGTGCTGAGATCGGCCTCCGAGAGCCGCGCCTCGGTTTCGGCCGCGAGCTCGAAGCCCAGGCGCGCCACATAACGGGCGGCGCGCAGGGCGCGGGTCGGGTCGTCCCGAAAGGAGCCCGCGTGGAGGATGCGGAGCAGCCCCGCGCGCAGATCGTCGACGCCGCCGTGGGGGTCCAGCAGGGCGCCCTCGGCCAGCGGCACGGCCATCGCGTTGATCGTGAAGTCCCGGCGCGCGAGGTCGTCCGCGATCGTGGCCGGCCTCACTTCGGGCAGGGCGCCCGGCCGCGGATAGCTCTCAGCCCTGGCCTGGGCGATGTCGACCTGGCCCGAGGGCAGGCTGACGGTCGCCGTGCGGAACCGCTCGTGCTCGACCAGCTCCCCACCCAGCCTCTCGGCGAGCGGGCCGATCTCGCCCTCCACCACCAGGTCCAGGTCGGACCGCCGCTCGCCGATCAGCAGGTCCCGGACGACGCCTCCAACCACGTAGACGGGCAGCCCCGCGGCCGCTTCGCGCACGGTCTGCAGCCCGGGGTTGGCGCGGAGCCGATCGGGTAGGCGCTCTGGGTCTATCTCCGGAAATCCGGCCACCTTTAGGGGTTCCTTCAGGGGTTTCCTACCATGGGGTCCCCGCGACGGCTTTCTGGCAGGGGGACCCTCCTGAAACGCGAACCCAGAGCTGCGCAGCCGGATCCAAGATTGCGGGACAGATGAAGACCCTTTGGAAGGAACATCGAGCGCTGCTCCTCGCCGCGACCGCGGCGGTCCTGCTGCTGGCCGGGTTCGGGGTCTACAAGCTCTTCGCGGAGCGGCCCGGCGACGTCACCAACGAGGACGCGGTCTTCGTGCAGGAGGACGTGGAGGAACCCACCTTCGGCAACTGGCCGACCTACGGGCTGACCAACGAGCGCACCCGACACCTCGAGGCCGACCTGCAGCCCCCCTTCAAGATTCGCTGGCCGTTCAAGGGGCGCACGCTGCTCGAGTTCTCCCCGGTCCTGCTCAATCGCACGCTCTACCTCACCAACAAGAACGGGACGCTCTTCGCGATCAACGCGGACAAGGGCAAGAAGCGATGGGAGCGCAAGATCGGCGAGCTGATCGCCGCCTCGCCCGCGGTCGGTGAGGAGCGAATCGTCGCCCCCACCCTCGAGCCGGGCAGCGTCGTCGCTCTGGACAAGTTCGGCAAGGTTCGCTGGAAGCGCGACCTGCCCGGGCGCAGCGAGTCCTCGCCCGCGATCGCCGACGGCAAGGTGATCGTCGGCTGCGAGTGCGGGGTCCTGTACGCGTTCGACGTGAAGACCGGCAAGCCCGTCTGGGAGCGCGACCTGGGCGGGCAGATCAAGGCCGCGCCCGCGATCGATCAGGGGATCATCTACGTCGGCGACTACGGCGGACAGCTCTCGGCGGTTCGCCTCCAGGACGGTTCGGTCAAGTGGCAGACCGGGACCTCCGGCGGCGCCTTCGGCCGCACCGGCCGCATCTACGCGACCGCGGCGGTCGCCTTCGGCCGCGTCTACGTCGGCAGCCTGGACGGGCGCATGTACAGCTTCGAGAAGGAGACGGGCAAGCTCGCCTGGAGCAAGTCCACCGGCGGCTACGTCTACGGGGCGGCCATCGCCGCCGACACGTCGAAAACCCGCCCGACCGTCTACTTCGGCTCCTACGACGGGAACTTCTATGCGCTGGACGCCCGCAGCGGCAGCACCCGCTGGCAGCGTGACATCGGTACCCACATCTCCGGCGCCCCCACCCTGGTCGGCGACACGGTCTACGTCGGCGAGCTGAAGACGACGCGCACCTTCGCGCTCTCGGCCAAGGACGGCGACGTGGTCTGGACCTTCAAGGACGGCGCCTACAACCCGGTGATCTCCGACGGAACCTTCATCTACCTCACCGGCGTCAAGTGGCTTTACGCGCTGCGGCCGCTGACCCAGCAGGAGAAAAAGCGCAGGGCGCAGGGCGCCGGCGGGCAGGCCCAGCAGGGCTAGTCGACGGGCGCGGCGGCCTCGGCCAGCCGCACAGGGATCCCCGCCTCGCTCATCCGCCGCTTCGCCTCCCCCAGGGTATGGGTGCCGTAGTGGAAGATCGAGGCGCAGAGCACCGCGTCCGCGTGCCCGTCCTTGATCGCCTCGACGAGGTGATCGGGCTCGCCCGCCCCACCCGAGGCGATCACGGGAACGTCGACCGCATCGGCGACCGCCCGGGTCAGCTCCAGCTCGTAGCCCTCGGTGGTCCCGTCGCGGTCCATGCTGGTCAGCAAGACCTCCCCCGCTCCGCGCTCGGTCGCCTCGCGCGCCCACTCCACCGCCTCGCGGCCGACCGGAACGCGGCCGCCGTTCGCGTACACGCCCCAGCCAGCATCCTCGCGTCGAGCGTCGATCGCGATCACCACGCACTGGGAGCCGAACACCTCGGCCAGTTCCCCAAGCAGCTCCGGGCGGCGCAGCGCGGCCGAGTTGACCGAGACCTTGTCGGCACCGGCGTCGAGCACCGCCTGGGCATCCTCGACCGAGCGGACCCCGCCCCCGATCGTGAACGGAATGAAGACGTCCTCGGCGGTGCGGCGGGCCAGCTCGACAATCGTCTCGCGGCTCTCGTGCGAAGCGGTGATGTCGAGGAAGACGAGCTCGTCGGCGCCCTCGGCGTCGTAGCGGGCCGCGAGCTCCACCGGGTCGCCGGCGTCACGAATGTCGATGAAGTTGGTCCCCTTCACCACCCGGCCGCGGTCCACGTCCAGGCAGGGGATGACGCGCTTCAGCACCATTGGTACAGGCTAGCCGCGGCTAGGAGTCGTCCCAGTCGCCCGCCGCGTATGCCCAGGCGATGAACAGGGCCTGCACCGGCAGCCGTGCCCACAGCGCCGGCCTGCCGCCTGGCACCGCCTTCTCGAAGCGCTCGGCCTCGAGCGCCATGTGGAGGTTCGCGGGGAATACCGCCAGCAGGGTGGCGATGCTCCAGACGCTGCCCGCCCTCCGGGTTGCCGGATGCATGGTGGCCAGTCCGCCCGCGATCTCGGCGACGCCGCTCGCGTAGACCAGCTCCCGGGGATGCGGCAATCGCGGCGGCATGATCCGCTCATAGGCGCGCGGCTTGACGAAGTGCATGACTCCGGCAAACACGAAGAACGGACCGAACAGCCTCCGCATGGCGGGAATCTATCCCCCGGTCAGCCGCCGAGCGCGCCGATCGCCTCCGCGACGCTGAAGCGGCCCTCGTACAGCGCCCTGCCCACGATCACGCCGCCCACGTTCGGGAGCCCCAGGTCCGCAAGCGCGCGCAGGTCCTCCAGCGAGCCCACCCCGCCCGAGTAGATCAACTCTGCCTCGGTGGCCTCCGCCAGCGGGCGCAGCGAGTCGAGGTCGGGGCCCTGCATCAGCCCGTCGACCTCCACCGGGGTGTAGATGAACCGGCGGACCCCGCGGTCCGCAAGCTCGGTGATCAGCTCGCTGGGCGTCATTCGCGAGCGCTCGGTCCAGCCCTGGGCGGCGACCCTCCCCTGCCGCGCGTCCACGGAGACAAGGACCCGTTCGGGATGGGCGGCGGCGATCGCCTCGGCCACGTCGGGATCGCGGGCGGCCGTGGTGCCGAGCACCACGCGCTCCACCCCGGCGGAGATCGCCTCCTCCACGCGCTTGGAGTCGCGCAGGCCCCCTCCCAGCTGGATCGGGGCGCCGACTGCGGCGACGATTCGACGCACCTGGTCGAGGTTGCGCGGCCCCCCCTCACGGGCGCCGTCGAGGTCGACCACGTGAAGCCAGCGCGCCCCGTCCGCCTCCCAGCGGCGGGCGGCGGCCACCGGGTCCTCCTCGTAGGAGGTCGATCGCTCGTAGTCGCCCTGGGCCAGGCGCACCGTGCGGCCGTCGAGGATGTCGATCGCGGGATAGAGGATCAAGGCCCGTTACCCCTCCGATCGCCGCGTCAAGCCGGCGACGCGCAGATCTCGGCGAAGTTGCGCAGCAGGCGCAGCCCCGCCGCGCTGGACTTCTCCGGGTGGAACTGGGCGCCGTAGAGGGGCGGACGCTCGATCGCGCAGGCGAACCGCTCGCCGTAGGCGGCGGTCCCGAGTACGTCCCGGGCGTCCGCCGGCCGCGGCGCGAACGAGTGCACGAAGTAGAAGGGCTCGTCGGGCTTGAGCCCCTCCGCCAGGCGCGAGGATCGCTCCCAGTTGACCGGGGACCAGCCGATGTGCGGCACCTTGTAGCCGTTGGCCTCCAGCGGGCCGACCGGTCCCTGGATCAGCCCCAGGCCCGTGGCGCCCTGGTTCTCGCTGGAGCCTTCGAACAGAAGCTGCATGCCCAGGCAGATCCCGAGCACAGGGCGGTTCGCCTCGATGCGGCGGGCGAGCAGCTCGTCGAAGCCGGCCTCGCGGACTCGCTCCATCGCCTTCGGGAAGGCACCGACGCCGGGCAGGATGACGCCGTCAGCGTCGGCCGCGGCGCCGGCTTCGGCGCTGATCTCTGGGGCGGCACCGATCCGTTCGAGCGCCTTCTCCACCGAGCGCAGGTTGCCCATCCCGTAGTCGAGGATCGCAATCCTCATCACTGCGTCAGGGTCCCCTTGGTCGAGGGCACGCCGCTCTCGCCCGGATCGAGGGAGACCGCCTCGCGCAGGGCCCGGGCGAACGCCTTGAAGGCGGCCTCGATCATGTGGTGGGCGTTGGAGCCGTGGCGAACCCGAACATGCAGGGTGAGCTTGGCGTTGTTTGCGATCGCGCGGAAGAACTCCTCCGCGAGCTCGGTGTCGAAGCCGGCGATGCTGACGTCGGGCAGCTCCGCCTCGTAGATGGTCAGCGGCCTGCCGGAGATGTCGATCGCGCACTCGGCCAGCGCCTCGTCCATGGGCACGGTGGCGAAGCCGTAGCGGTGGATCCCCGCACGGTCGCCCAGCGCCTGGTCCAGGGCCTGACCGAGCACGATCCCCACGTCCTCGGTGGTGTGGTGCGCGCCCGTCTCCAGGTCGCCCTTGGCCTCCACCGCCAGTGCAAGGCGGCCATGCCGAGCGAGCAGCTCGAGCATGTGGTCGAGGAAGCCGATCCCGGTGGAGATCTGAGACTCGCCGCCGTCGAGCGAGAGGGTGAGCACGATCTCGGTCTCCTTGGTGCTGCGCCTGATCTCGGCTGTTCTACTCATTCGCGGGGCGCCCTCGCATCTCGGCGGACTCTGCGTGGAGCTCAAAGCCCTCGGAGCGGGCCAATGTAGCGACAGAGGGCGCCAGCTCCCGGGCGGCGTCCTCGGGGATCTTCACGGTGGCGATGCGGCGCCGGAAGACGCTGGGCCCGAGCGGCCCGGTGAAGCGGCCGGTACCCCCGGTGGGGAGGACGTGGTTGGACCCCGCCGCGTAGTCCCCGAAGGCGGTGGCTGCGCGAGGGCCGATGAAGACGCAGCCGGGAGTGCGCGCCCGCAGGGACAGTTCGTCATTTCCCACGCAGGCGATCTGAAGGTGCTCTGGCGCGAGCGCGTTGGCCAGCTCCACCCCCGCCCCCAGCGAGGGGACCCGGACCAGGGCAAGCGGGGCATCGGGGAGGCTCTCGCGCTCGCCTGCCAGCCGGGTGACCTCGGCCTCGAGCGCCTCCAGCAGCCGGTCCTCCGCGGCAGCCGCCGCGAGCAGGCCATCGCCGCCGTGCTCGGCCTGGGCACAGAGGTCGAGGGCTATCCACTCCGAGGGGGCGGAGTCGTCACAGATCACCATCAGCTCGCTTGGCCCGGCGATCCCATCAATTCCCACCCGGCCAAAGAGCTGGCGCTTGGCCTCCTGCACGTAGCGGTTGCCGGGGCCGACCACCACGTCGACCGGCTCGACGCTCTCGGTGCCCAGCGCCAGCGCGGCGATGGCCTGGGCGCCCCCGGCCGTGTAGAGCCGGTCCGCGCCGCCGATCGCCGCCGCCGCCAGGACCGCATCGGGGACGCGGCCGTCCGGCCCCGGCGGGGTGGCAATCGCCACCCGCTCCACCCCCGCGACCCGCGCCGGCACGCAGCACATCAGCGCCGTCGAGGGATAGGCTCCGCCGCCGCCGGGCACGTAGGCCCCCGCGACCCCGACCGCCACGCTGCGCAGCCGCACGGAGTGCTCCTGGCGCAGGGTCACCCTCACGTCGGCCTTCCCCTCGGCCGCGGAGACGCGCCGGATGTTCTCGGCCGCCAGCTCCAGGGCATGGCGCAGCTCCACCGGAATCCGCTCGGCCGCCGACTGCAGGGCCTGCGCCGAGGGCGCCAGCGCCTCCGGCTCCGCGGCGCCGAAGCTGCGCTCCGCCTCCAGCACCGCGGCGTCGCCGCGGTCAGCGACGTCGGCGACGATCGCCGCGACCGCGTCGGCGACTTCCTCCAGCGGCGGCTGCAGCGCCCGCAGCTCGCCGGCCAGGGAGCGGGGATCTCCCCCGTCCCAGTCGAATCGGGTGACCCTCATCTCCGCTCCGGCCTCATCGGCCCGCCCGGTTCGAGCGCAGCGCCCCCACCAGGCGATCGATCTCTTCGGCGCGGAGCTTGTGCGAGACGCGGTTGGCGACCAGCCGGGCGGTGGAGCCGGCGATCTCCTCTCGCACCTCCAGGCCGTTCTCCTCCAGGGTTCGTCCGGTCGCGACCAGATCGACGATTCCATCGGCCAGCCCCACCAGCGGCGCCAGCTCCACCGAGCCCTTGACCTCGACCACCTCGGCCTGGCGACCGGTCCGCTCGAAGTGGCGCTCGGCGATCCTGGGGTACTTGGTGGCGATCCTCATCGCGCCCAGCCGCCGCTCCGACTCGCCGAGGCTTGCGTCTCCCTTGCGCCCGGCCAGGACCATGCGGCAGGCGCCGTAGGTCAGGTCGAGGATCTCGTACACGATCCGGTCCGAGTGCTCCAGCAGCACGTCCTTGCCGGTGATGCCCAGATCCGCGGCGCCCGCCTCGACGTAGGTGGGCACGTCGGAGGGGCGCATGGTGACCAGGGTCAGCTCGCCCGAGCCGTTGGCGGTCTGGAAGACGAGCGCGCGGGAGTCGCCGCGCGGCTGGGCGGTATCCACCCCGATCGCGTCTAGCGCGTCGAGGGTGGGCTCCCAGAGGGCCCCGCGCGGGATCGCCAGCTTCAGCGAGCCACCGAGCCTGGTCCGGATCGCCCCCTCCACGGTGGGACTCATTTCGCACCCTCCTCCACCAGGCCCTCGGAGGCGACCCGCTCCTCCTCCATCTGGGCCAGGTGGACACGCTCCAGATAGAGGCTGAAGCCCGCGGCCGGCATCGGGCGGGCGAAGCGGCCGAGCAGGTTGTCATAGCGGCCCCCGCCGCCGAGGATGTGGCCGAGGGCGGGGTCGTATACCTCGAGGATCGCCCCGGTGTAGTAGCCGAGGTCCCGCAGCAGGCCGAGGTCGAGCCGCACCCGCTCGGCGACCCCGCGTTCGACCAGCGACTCATAGGTGGCGCGCAGGCGCTGCGCCGCGTGCTCGAGGGCCTCGCCGCCGAGCTCACCGGCACGATCGAGCACCTCGGCACCGCCCCGCAGGCCAGGCAGGCGCAGGAGCGTTTCCCGCCCGCCGGGATCCAGCTCCTCGACCGCCTCGATCTCCATCTCCAGGCCGACCAGATCGTGGCTGGCGAGTCGATCGATGATCCGATCACGCCGCTCGCCGGCCACCCCCAGCTCGGCGAGGAGCTGGGCGTAGAGGTCGGCGTCGCCGAGGCCGACCACGGCGCGATTCAGCCCCACCGCGTCCAGCGAGGCGCTCAGCACCTCGATCACCTCGGCGGTTCCCTCCGGGGCGGGGGCCCCGAGCAGCTCCACCCCGGCGTGCATGAACTGGCGCAGCTGGGCGCGCTGGGGACGCACCGCGCGGTAGGCGTTTCCCATGTAGGAGAAGCGCAGCGGGGGGTCGGCGTCGGCGAAGCGGCTGGCGGCCAGCCGGGCGATCGGAATCGTCATGTCCGACCGCAGCGCGAGCAGGTCGCCGCGCTCGTCGAAGAATCGATAGGCGCCCATCGCGCTGCGCCCCTCCCCCAGCTTCAGCACCTCGTCGTACTCGAGGGTGGGCGTGGCCACCTGGCCGTAGCCGTAGCGCTCGAAGACCTCCTCGAGGCTCGCCTGCAAGGCGCGCAGCTCGCGCATCTCGTCCGGGAGGATGTCCCGGGTTCCCGGTGGAATCGGGTGGATCTTCACGTCGGCCACCTTAGAGCGGCCGGCGCGGGCGCCCTGCGACGACGGTTGCTAGGCGGGGACCTTCTCGGTGGCAGCGCGATCGATCCTCGCGCCGAGCTCGCGCAGGCGCAGGTCGATGCGCTCGTAGCCGCGGTCGATCTGCGTGATGTTGCCGATCTCCGAGGTGCCGTCAGCGGCGAGCGCCGCGATGAGCATCGCCATCCCGGCGCGGATGTCCGGGCTCTCCAGGCGCGCGCCGTGAAGACGGCTCGGACCGCTGACGATCGCCCTGTGAGGGTCGCACAGCGTGATCCGAGCGCCCATCGCCACCAGCTTGTCGACGAAGAAGAGGCGGTTCTCGAACATCTTCTCGAAGATCAGGATCGTGCCGTCCGCCTGGGTGGCCAGCGCCAGCGCGATCGAGGTCAGATCCGCGGGAAAGGCCGGCCAGGGGCCATCGTCGATCTTGGGGATAGCGTCGCCCTGGTCGTCGCGGATGGTCAGCTTCTGCTCCGGCGGCACCAGCACGTCGCGGCCCTCCACCATCGACTGCAGCCCGAGGCGGCGGAACTGGCGGCGGATCCCCTCCAAGTCCTCGGGGACCGCGTCGCGGATCCGCAGCTCGCCACCGGTGGCCGCGGCCAGCGCCATGAAGCTCGCGATCTCGATGTGGTCGGGACAGATCCGGTGCTCGGCGCCGCCGAGCCGATCGCGGCCGTGCACGGTCATCACGTTGGATCCGATCCCCTCCACCTCGGCCCCCATCTTGCATAGCAGCCGCGCCAGCTCCTGGACGTGAGGCTCGGAGGCGGCGTTGGCGATCGTGGTCGGGCCGGGCGTCAGCGCCGCGGCCAGCAGGGCGTTCTCGGTCCCCATCACCGAGGGTTCGTCCATGAAGATCCGGGTCGCCTTCAGCCCGCTGGGCGGGCCGGAGAGCTCGATCCAGACCCCGCCGCCGACCTTCGCGCCGAGATCGCGGAAGGCGTCGAGGTGGGCGTCCAGACGGCGGCGGCCGATCGTGTCGCCTCCGGGTGGGGGCATTTTGGCCTCGCCGAAGCGGGCCAAGAGAGGGCCCGCCGCCAGGAACGAGGCGCGGATGCGGCTGGCGGGCTCCTCGTCGACCTCTTGGCTGGTCAATGAGTCGGCCCGCAGACTGACCTCGTGCTCGCCGGTCCACTCCACCTTGACGCCGAGGCCCTCGAGCAGGGCGAGCATGGAGCCGACGTCGCGGATTCGCGGCACGTTGGAGATCCGCAGCTCCTCTGGGGTGAGCAGGCAGGCGGCGAGGATCGGCAGGGCCGCGTTCTTGTTCCCGGCGGGCACGATCTCGCCTGAGAGCGGCGTGCCGCCCTGGATTACGAACTTCTCCATCGGCGTCTAGGGTAACCCGCGCGATGTCGGAGATCTCACGTGACGATGCATGGCGGCTGGTCACCGAGTGGGTGGAGTCGGACTCGCTGCGGAAGCACCTGCTCGGGGTCGAAGCCTGTATGCGCGCCTACGCACGCAAGTGGGGCGAGGATGAGGAGACCTACGCGGTCACCGGGCTCGTACACGACCTCGACTACGAGCGCCACCCCGACCTGGAAACCGGTCATCCTCGCCACGCGCTGGCCGAGCTCGAGCGGCTCGGCTATCCGCAGGAGGTGATCGACGCGGTCGCCGGCCACGCGGACTTCATGGGGGTACCCCGCGAGACCCAACTTGCGAAGACGCTGTACGCGGTGGACGAGCTCTCCGGCTTCGTCGCCGCCTGCGCGCTGGTCCGACCTACCGGAATCGAGGGGATGAAGCCGAAGTCCGTGCGCAAGAAGCTGAAGCAGCCCTCCTTCGCGGCGGCCGTGGACCGCGACCAGGTGGAGCGCGGCATCGCTGAGCTCGGGGTCGACCGCGACGAGCACCTCACCCTGGTGATCGGAGCGCTGACCGAGCACGCTGACGAGCTCGGCCTCGGCCCGCGCGAGCAGGCCGACGCGGGCAGCGAAACCGCCGCGTGAACCGCTGGCTGACGATCGCGCTGGCCGTGCTGGCTGGCATCCTCGTGCTGCTGGGGCTGAACGCGATCGCGGTCTCCAACGAGACCAAGAATGCCGAGCGCAACATCGAGGGCTCGGAGTTGATCGACACCGGCCCCGGCACCCTGCAGGTCCTCGAGGAGGGCAACCCGCAGGGCCCCCCGATTGTGCTCATCCACGGCTATGCGTCCTCAATGCGCTGGTTCGAGCGGCTGACGCCGCTGCTCGAGGCGGACCATCGCGTCATCCGGGTCGATCTGTTCGGCCACGGCGGCTCGGACAAGCCGAGCAGCGGTTATGCGATGGAGGACCAGGCCCAGGCCATGGCCGAGGCGCTGGCCCGGCTAGACGTCGCCGGCGCCACTGTGGTGGGCCACTCCATGGGCGCCACGGTGGCGACTGCCCTGGCCGAGCAGAGCCCGGAGCTGGCGGTCAAGATCGTCAACGTCGACCAGGCGCCCGACGACAGCTTCGAGGACATGTCCCTCTCGGCCCGGCTCGCGCGCTGGCCGGTGCTCGGTCAGGCCCTGCGGCGGGTGGCCCAGATCGCGCCCAGCTCCGCGGTCCGCGCCAACTACGAGCAGGCCTTCGCGCCCGACTTCAACATCGCCAGCGGCTTCGAGAACCCCGACCAGCCCGTCGACGACCTGCGGGCGATGACATACACGTCCTACGTCGAGTCCTCTGATGCCGAGCGCGATTACTCGGAGGAGCGGCCGCTCGACGAGCGCCTCGCCGCCCTGGGAGTGCCGCTGCTGGTCGTGTTCGGCACCGACGACCAGATCTATCCCGCGGAGGAGGCGTCGGCCGCGTTCGACGACGTGCCCGGCGTGCAGCTGCAGCTGCTCGAGGGGGTCGGCCACTCACCGAACGTGGAGGCACCCGACCAGCTCGCCCCGCTGATCGCGGCCTTCGCCGCGGCGCCGCTGCCGGGGCAGGAACCTGCACCCAAGAAGCAGCAGGGGAAGCGGCGGCGGTAGAAAACGAAAGGGCCCAGTTTCCCGGGCCCTTCGTCTGGATCGACCTTTCGGTCTTTCCATAAGGAACAACTTGCGTCGTTCCCTGTGAAAGCGACGTTACGCCGAGGCGCCGACGCTGTCAAGAGAGGCCGAACGGGCCTTCCCGCAATCTGCGGGCATTCATCCCCTTCGCAGCCTCAGCTCGACCGGCCGGTTGAGGTCGAGGGCGATGGCGAGGATCAGCGTTCCCACCCACCCGTTCACGGGGGCGAGCTCGAGCGGCTCGGTGGCCCCGATGTTGTTGGCGATCAGCCAGATGATGAACCAGAGCACTGTCACGGTGTCCCTCCAGGGTCGTGGTCATCCGGACCCTATTTGGCGGGGCGGCTCCTTACTGCCAGCGCCCGCCCGCCCTGGCCCAGGCCTGCATGTGGTCGACCGAGCAGAAGCCGTCGGCCACGCGGTGCTCGCCGCGGTGGCGAACCAGGAGCACGTGGGTGTCGCCGAGCTCCGCCTCGCAGTGCGAGCAGCGCTCGACGGCGCGGTCGAGGCCGGGCGGCTCGTCGACCGCGCCGGGCTCCCAGTGGGCGTCCTGGATCGCCCAGGGGATCACGTGCTCCAGCCTGCAGAAGACGGCGCGCCGCTCCCCCGCCGGCTCGTAGGCCCGGAATCCGTCATCGGCCTCCACCGCCGTTCCGCACCAGGTGCAGCTTTCGCCCGCGCCGTTCATGGATAGGCTCGCCACGCCATGCCCGCGCTGAGGATAGTCGTGCTCGAGGGCGATCAGACCGGCCAGGAGCTGCTGGAGCAATCACTGCGATTGCTGGATCCCGCACTGCTCGGGATCGAGGTCGAGCTGGAGCGATTCGACCTCTCCCTCGACAACCGACGGGTCACGAAAAACGAGGTCTGCGAGCGGGCGGCCGCCGCCATGCGGGAGGCGGGCTACGGGATCAAGGCGGCGACGATCACCCCGGAGGGAGCGAGCGATGTGGGCAGCCCGAACCGGATCATCCGAGAGGGGATCGAGGGCAAGGTGATCGTCCGCACCGGCCGCAGGATCCCGGGGGTGACGCCGCTCGGCGGCATCCACCATCCGATCTCGGTGGTGCGGATGGCGATCGAGGACGCTTATGGCGCCGAGCAGTGGCGGGAGGACGCCGACGGGGACGAGGTCGCCTACCGCACCGAGCTGATCCATCGCTCCAATTGCCGGGCCGTCGCCGAGTACGCCTTCCGGACCGCCGAGAAGATCGGCGGCAAGGTCTATGGCGGACCGAAGTGGACGGTCAGCCCGGTCTACGAGGGCATGCTGAAGGAGGAGATGGACGCCGCCGCCGAGCGTCATCCCGAGGTCGTCTACGAGCCGCTGCTGATCGACGCCACCTACGCGGGCCTGATCAGCGGGCGCGCGGACGTGCCTCTGGTGATCCCGTCCCTGAACCGCGACGGCGACCTGCTCTCCGATCTGGTGCTGCCGCTGTTCGGCTCGATCGCGGGGGCGGAGTCCATCCTGCTGGCGCTCGATGATCAACTGCGCCCGGCGGTGGCGATGGCCGAGGCGCCGCACGGCACCGCCCCCGCCCTGGAGGGCAAGGACGTCGCCAACCCGATGGCGATGATCCTGGCGGTGGCGGCGCTGCTCGACTATGCCGCCGAGGCCGGCCTGGGCGCCGCCGCAGCCCCCTCGCGCGCGATCTACGCTGCGGTGATGGAGGCCACCGGCGCAGGGATCCGCACCCCCGACCTCAACGGCCACGCCTCCACCACCGAGTTCACTGACGCGGTGATCGAGAGGACGCGCGATGCGGTGGGCTAGCCGCGCCGGCCGCCGGCACACGCGGGGACCAGGTCAGGACTCGCGCTCGGTGCGCTCGCGCTCGGCGAGCTTGCGCTCCAGGTAGGCCGACTTCGCCGCCCGCCGCCGGTGCTGGTCGGCCTCGTCGGGGGTCTCGGAGCGCTGCAGGGCCTCATGCTCGTCGGTGGTCCGATCGTGCTGGACCTGACGGAGCTCCTCGGTTGTCTGCTCCTTCTTCGGCA
The DNA here is from genome assembly GCA_964480205.1 of uncultured Conexibacteraceae bacterium. Taxonomy (GTDB): domain Bacteria; phylum Actinomycetota; class Thermoleophilia; order Solirubrobacterales; family 70-9; genus CAYZPZ01. The sequence goes on along the minus strand of CAYZPZ010000002.1, from coordinate 3,650 downwards.
TCAAGCGCAGGGTAACCCGAGCGCGACGCTCGGAGCGACTTTTCTTTGCGATTTCGCTTGACCTTTTCGGGGCCCTGTACGAACATACGTTCGATAGCTGATGTCGAAGCCGACCGCCTGCGCACTCGCCCCTCGCCTCCGTCTCGTCGCTGCGCTGGGCGAGCGGCGCGAGGTCCTGAAGCGGCCGGCGGCGCTGGCCCCCGAGCCGGGCGCCGCGCAGCTCCTCGGCGAGGTGTCCGACCCCGCCGAGGCGCTGGGGGTCCGCGCCGGGATGCGGCTGGGTGAGGCCCTCTCGCGCTGTCCTGAGCTGGCGCTGGTGCCGCCCGATCCCGAGCGGGCCGAGCGCATCTGGGAGCGGGCCCTGCGCGGCCTGGAGGGAATCGGCGCCGAGGTCGAGGCCGAGCGGGCCGGCGAGGCCTTCTTCGAGGTGGATGGCCTGCGGGGACTCTGGGGCGGCAGATCGGGGGTGCTGGCCGCGGCCCGGCCCGCGGTGGGAACGCCCGTGCGGCTGGCGGTCGCACCGGGGCGGTTCTGCGCCTTCGCCGCGGCTCGGCGCAGCCGGCGGCGCAACGTGATCGTCGAGGCCGACGCCCGCTCCTTCCTGGCCCCGCTGCCGGTCTCGCTGCTGCACGGCAGGCTGGGCGCGGAAGGGCGGGGGAACGCCGAGGACGCCGAGGACGATCTGCCCAACGAGCTGGAGCGCCTCGGGATCGACACACTGGGGCGGCTGGCGGGCCTGCCGCGTGGGGCGGTCGCCGATCGCTTCGGTCGAGCGGGCCTGCGGGGGCGGGCCCTGGCACGGGGCGAGGATGAGCCGCTGCGGCCGCGGCGGGTCCGGCAGGAGATCGCGGTCGAGCTGGAGCTGCCCGAGGCGAGCTCGGGCCAGCAGCTGGAGCGGGCGCTCGAGCTGCTGATCGCGAGGCTGCTGGCTCACTCCCAGCGGCGCGGGCGCAGCCTGCGCGCGCTGCGGCTCTCGGCGAGGCTGGCCGCGGGCGGAGGGTGGCGACGCAGGGTGGCCCTGCGCAGCGCGGCGAGCGAACGCCAGCGGCTGGCCGCGGTCCTCTCCCCTCTGCTCGCGCAGCTGCCCAGCCCGGCCTCGGTGCTGCGCCTGGAGGCGGCGGCGCTGGGCCCGGCCACGGGCGAGCAGCTCAGCCTGGCCGGCCCCGACGAGCGGCGGCGAGCCCGGATCTCCGAGGCGGTGCGCCAGACCCGTGCCGCCGCCGGCGCCGACGCACTGCTGCGGGTGTTCGAGGTCGATCCCGACTCACGCGTGCCCGAGCGGCGCGAGGTTCTTATGCCCTTTCCCGAGGAACCGGGGCGATGAAACCGGGTCGCGTGAACAAGCCCTGGCCCGTTCCCGTCCACCTCGGCTCCGACGGTGTCCCGCGCGCGGTGGGCAGGCTGGCCGTGGAGTCGGTCCGCGAGGAGTGGCTGGTGGAGGACGGCTGGTGGACGCGGCGGCCGCTGCGGCGCCGCTACTTCGAGCTGGTGCTGGAGGACGGCAGCGACGTGGTGGTCTTCTGCGAGTCCGGTGGTGGGGGGCGCTGGTATCGCCAGCGCGACTGATGGCGCCGGTCTACGCGGAGCTGCACTGCCACTCGGCCTACTCCTTCCTGGACGGCGCCTCCGAGCCGGCCGAGCTGGCGGCTACGGCAGCTGACCTCGGGCTCGAGGCGCTGGCGCTCACCGACCACGACAACGTCTGCGGGGCGATGGAGTTCGCCCACGCCTGCCGCGGAGTTGGTGTCCGGCCCATCCACGGCGCGGAGCTGACCGTCGGCGACGCCCACCTCACCCTGCTGGTCGAGTCGGCACGGGGCTGGGCCAACCTGTGCCGGCTGATCACCGAAGCGCATAGGGACACGCGGCCCTCATCATCAACATCAAACGGGTTGCGCTGTCGCGCACCCTCGCATCAACGCGAGCCCCTGCAGCCCTCGGTCGCGCTGGAGGAGGTGGAGCGTCACGCTGAAGGGCTGGTCTGTCTGTCGGG
>CAYZPZ010000002.1:0-1557 GCA_964480205.1 uncultured Conexibacteraceae bacterium | reverse complement strand
CGGTCGCGCTGGAGGAGGTGGAGCGTCACGCTGAAGGGCTGGTCTGTCTGTCGGGGTGCGCGCGGGATGGTCTGGTGGCAGGCCGCTGGGGACGCCGGGATCCGCATGGCGGCGCGGCGGTGGCGGAGCGGCTGCTGGCGGCGTTCGGGCGGGATCGCTTCCGAGTCGAGCTGCAGCGGCCGCTGTGGCGGCGGGACCGGGCGCGCAACCGCTGGCTGGCCTCGCTCGCCGAGCGGCTGGGGGTCCCCTGCGTCGCCACCGGCGATGCGCACGCCCACCATCGCTCCCGGCTGCCGCTGCAGGACGCGCTGGTGGCGATCAGGCTGGGCGCCACCCTGGACGAGACCGAGGGGGCCCGCCGCGGCAACTCGGCCGCCGCGCTGTTCTCGCCCCAGGCGGCGGCGACGCGCTTCCGCGACCACCCCGAGGCGGTGGCGGAGGCGGCGCGGCTGGCCGAGAGGCTGCGCTTCGATCTCACCCGCGAGCTCGGCTACAGCTATCCCGGCTCCGATGAAGACATGAACGGCCACAAAAATCGCCGCCGAACAGACCGTCGACTGGCGGAGCTCTGCCGAGCCAGGCTCGAGCGGCGCTATGAGGTCGGCGCCCGCGAGGGCTCGGGGGCGCCGATAAGCGCGGCGGAGCGCGCCGAGGCCGAGCGGCGCCTGGACGAGGAGCTGGGCCTGATCGGTCGCCTCGGCCTGGCCGGCTTCTTCCTGCTCCACCACGAGATGCTCGAGCTGGCCCGGGAGGTGGCGGTCGAGGTCCGCGATCGCAACTCGGCGCGCCGGCTTCTTCCCCCGGGGCGAGGGCGCGGCTCCAGCGTCAGTTCGATCGTCTGCTACCTGACCGGGCTCTCGCACGTCGACCCGGTCCGCAACCAACTCTTCCTCGGCCGCTTCCTGAACGAGGAGCTGACCGAAGCGCCGGACATCGACCTCGACTTCCCCCGCGACATCCGTGAGAAGCTGATCCCGCGGGTGCACGAGCGCTACGGGCATGAGCATTCGGCGCTGGTGGCGGCGATGGCCACCTATCGCGCCCGCGGGGCGATCCGGGACCTGGGCAAGGCGCTGGGGCTGCCGCCGGGCGAGGTGGAGCGCTTCGCCCGCGCCGTCGACGTCTACGAAGCCAGCCGCGACGCCCGGGCGCGGATGGAGGAGACGCTTGGAGGGCTGCGCGCGCGCTCGCCTCGCTGGCGGGCGCTGGCGGAGCTGCTGGGTGAGATCGCGGGTCTGCCCCGTCACATCTCCCAGCATCCGGGCGGGATGGTGATCTCCACCCGGCCGCTGGTCGAGCTCTGCCCGGTGCAGCCGGCGGCGATGGAGGGGCGCCAGCTGGTGCAGTGGGACAAGGACTCATGCGCGGACGCCGGCTTCCTGAAGATCGACCTGCTCGGGCTGGGAATGCTCTCGGCGGTGGAGCGGTGCGTGGACGAGATAGCCCGCTCGCGCGGGGAGCGGATCGACCTCTCCCGCGTGCCGCTGGAGGACCCTGAGGTGTGGGGGGCGATCCAGCGCGCCGAGACGACGGGCGCCTTCCAGATCGAGAGCCGGG
>CAYZPZ010000001.1:21053-32393 GCA_964480205.1 uncultured Conexibacteraceae bacterium | reverse complement strand
ATCGGGTAGGCGTAGGAGCGCTCGTCGCCCTGGACGCCGACCGAGCGGACCACCGGCAGCACGCAGAAGGACTGCCACAGCTCGCGGTAGAGATTGGCGGCGCGGATCTCCTCCTGCAGGATCGCGTCGGCCTCGCGCAGGATCTCCAGCCGGTCGCGGGTGACCTCGCCGCCGACCACCCTGATCGCCAGCCCGGGCCCCGGGAAGGGCTGGCGCCAGACGAATCGCTCGGGCAGGCCCAGCTCGGCGGCGACCGAGCGAACCTCGTCCTTGAACAGGGTGCGCAGCGGCTCGACCAGCTCCATCTCCATCTCCTCGGGCAACCCACCCACGTTGTGGTGGGACTTGATCGTCGCCGCCTCACGGCCGTCACCTCCGGACTCGATCACGTCGGAGTAGAGCGTGCCCTGGACCAGGAAGCGGGCGTCCTCGATCTTGGCGGCCTCCTGCTCGAAGACGCGGATGAACTCCTCGCCGATGATCTTGCGCTTGGTCTCGGGATCCTCGATCCCGGCCAGGCGGTCGAGGAAACGGTCGGCGGCGTCGACGTGCACCAGCGGCACCCCGAACCGGTCGCGGAAGGCCTCGACCACCTGCTCGGCCTCGTTCTTGCGCAGCAGGCCGTGATCGACGAATATGCAGGTGAGCTGGTCGCCGATCGCGCGGTGGACGAGCAGCGCGGCTGTGGCCGAATCGACCCCGCCCGAGAGCCCGCAGATCGCGCGCGCCTCACCGACCTGGGCGCGGATCGCGGCCACCTGCTCGTCGATCACGGAGGCCGGCGACCAGCGCTCGCGGGCGCCGGCGATCTCGCGCAGAAACCGGGTCAGCACCTCGGTGCCGTAGGGGGTGTGAACCACCTCGGGATGGAACTGGATCCCGTACAGACCCCGGGCGGGGTCCTCGCAGGCGGCGACCGGCGACTCGGGACTGGAGGCGAGCGCCTCGAAGCCCGGCGGCGGCTCGAACACGGTGTCGCGGTGGCTCATCCAGCACTGCTGCTCGGCGGGCAGCCCCGCCAAGAGGCTGCCGCCGTCGTCGCGGAGCGTGAGCGCGGTGCGCCCGAACTCGCCGGCCGGGGCCTGCTCCACCCGCCCGCCGAGCTCGTGAACCATCAGCTGCATCCCGTAGCAGATCCCCAGCACCGGGATCCCCAGCTCGAGCAGCTCGGTGCGCATCGGCGGCGCCCCCTCCGCATAGACGGAGGCCGGGCCGCCGGAGAGCACCAGCGCCTTGGGGCTCCGGCGCTCGATCGCCTCGATCGGGGTGTCGTGCGGGAGCAGCTCGCTGAACACGCCACACTCGCGGATCCGCCGCGCGATCAGCTGCGAGTACTGGCCGCCGAAGTCGAGGACGAGGACCTCCTCGGCCGCGGTGAGCGGCGCCCCGTCGCGCCCGGAGCCGGGGACGATCTCGGGGTCGGCGCCGGGGACGCTGCGCTCGGGGACGTGGACCCGGTCTCTGACGGTCGACTCCTGCGTTGCGGCCTCCGCCGCGGGCGCGGAGCGCCTACTCACTGATGGCCACTCCGGTGGTCACCGCCGCCTTGCCGTTGGAGCCCATCCCGACCGACTGCTCGCGCTGGAGCTGCTTGCCCTCCGACTGCAGGGCCGGCGCCACCATCACCTCGGCGCGGTGAAACTCGGGGATGTCGGCGTAGCCGCAGGTCGCCATCGAGGTGCGCAGGGCACCCATCAGGTTGAAGGTGCCATCGTTCTCGCGGGCGGGTCCGAGCAGGATCTGCTCGAGGGTGCCGTCCTGCTTGGTGGCGACCCTCGCCCCGCGCGGCAGCGAGGGATGGAAGGTGGCCATCCCCCAGTGGAAGCCGCGGCCGGGGGCCTCGGTGGCCCGGGCCAGCGGCGAGCCGATCATCACCGCGTCGGCGCCGACCGCGATCGCCTTGGAGACGTCGCCTCCGGTGCGCATACCGCCGTCGGCGATCACGTTGCAGTACTGGCCCGTTTCCATCATGTGCTGGGAGCGGGCGGCGGCGACATCCGCGATCGCGGTCGCCTGGGGCACCCCGAGGCCGAGGACCCCGCGGGTGGTGCAGGCGGCGCCGGGGCCGACCCCGACCAGCACGCCGACGGCGCCGGTGCGCATCAGGTGCAGCCCGGTGTTGTAGGAGGCGCAGCCGCCGACCACCACCGGCACGTCGAGCTCGGCGATGAACTCCTTCAGGTTGAGCGGCTCGGTCTGGGTGGAGACGTGCTCGGCGGAGATCACCGTCCCCTGGATGACCAGGATGTCCAAGCCGGCCTCCAGGGCAACCTCGTAGTAGGAGGTGACCTTCTGCGGGGTGAGCGAGCCGCAGGCGACCACGCCCTGGGCCTTGATCTCCTCGACCCGCTTGGCGATCAGCTCGGGCTTGACCGGCTCGGCGTACATCTCCTGCATCAGCCGGGTGGCGACCTCGGTGGGCGTGTTGGCGATCTCGGAGAGCTTGGCGTCGGCGTCCTCGTAGCGCGACCAGATCCCCTCCAGGTTGAGCACCGCCAGCCCGCCGAGCTTGCCGATGATGCCGGCCGTCTCGGGGCTGACCACGCCGTCCATCGCCGAGGCCAGCAACGGCAGCTCGAAGCGATATGGCCCGAGCGTCCAGGTGACGTCGATGTCGTCTGGATCGCGGGTCCGCCGCGAGGGCACGATCGCGATGTCGTCGAAGCCGTAGGCCCGACGGCCCTTCTTACCTCGCCCGATCTCTACTTCCATTGGCTCACCCTACGTTCGTTCGCGGACGAAAAAACCCCGGCGGGCCGGGGCGAAAGCTGCGAGAACCGCTGTTTGCGGCGTTGTTCGAGACTCGCTCCAACGCCTCACCGAGGATAACAGCGGTCAACCGCCACCCCGCGGCGATACCAGGCGCTAGCGAACGGCCGTGGCCGGGTCGAGCGTCCGGACCTCGACCCGCGTGGCGAGGCGCTGGGCCTCGTCTTGATCGACGGTGCCCGCGCCAAAGTGCTGGGTGGACTCCGCGCCGCAGGCGACCGCGAAACGAAGCGCCTCCTCCGGGGGGCGCTGATCGAATCGCGCGGCGACCAGGCCGGCGAGGAAGGCGTCGCCCGAGCCAACCGAGGCGACCGGCTCCAGGGTCGGGGCGATCACCTCGTAGACGCGCCGCTCGGACCCGTCCAGCATCGAGGCGATGCAGCCCTCGTCGCGGGTGATCGCGCCCTCCCGGGCGCCGAGCTCGATCAGGCTCTGCACGCCCGCCAGCAGATCCTCGCGGTCGTTGAACTCGTGGTCCACCGCGCCCTCGGCCTCGCTCAGGTTGGGGGTGACCGCCGCGGGCCCGGCCCGCAGCCCGGCGATCAGCGGCTCGCCCTCGGTGTCGAGGATGGTCTCGACGCCGAGCTGCTTCAGCTCGCCGACCATGCGGGCCGCGAACGATGCGGGCACCGAGGGTGGCTGGCTGCCGGCGATCACGCAGATCCGCGCGCCCCGCGCCAGATACAGCAGCTTCTCCAGGAACCGCTCGAGTTCCTCGGGTTTGACCTCGGGGCCGCGCTCGTTGATCTCGGTCTGCTCGCCGCTGGTCGGATCGACTACGGCCAGATTCGTTCGGGACTCCCCGGCGATCCAGGTGAAGTCGGTGAGGATCGACTCCTCGGCCAGCCGCTCCATCAGCCTCGCCCCGGTCGGTCCCCCCGCCAGCCCCGTCGCGATCACCGGGCGATCGAGCAGCTTCAGCGCCCGGGCAACGTTGACGCCCTTGCCCCCGGCGACCGTGCTCGCCTCGACCGCGCGGTGGCGGTGACCCTGCCGGAAGCTGGGGACGGCGACCGTGCGGTCGATGGCGGCGTTGAGGGTGACCGTGAGGATCATCCTCGCGGCTCCTCTCGCTGGCGTCTCCTTCGCATCCTCTCCTGGTGCATCTTGCGCCTCTCCTCGGCGGTGCGCTGCTGCGGGGCCTGCTGCCGGGGGCGGTCGGAGCCCCGGGGTCCTCGCTCGCCGCCCGCCGATCTGCGACCCCGGGCGGCCAGCACCATGCCTACAACTATCACGAACGCCCCAGCCGGGATGAGGACCGCGGGATTCTGGGCGGTTGCGATCGCCTTGTTGGCGAGCGTCGCCGCCTGCACCGAGCGCTCCGCGACCAGCGCCGCCGACCCGGTCTCGCGGCCGTCGACGCTGACGATCACCTGGCCCAGGCGCTCGCCCTCCTCAACGGCGCCGCTGATCTCATCGGGCGCCTCGATCTCGGTCTCCACCCGCTGGCCTTTCCGCGTCGAGACGGTGATCGGGTCGGCGGCGAGCAGGGGCAGGCGCTCGTCGCGATAGTCGAGCGTCGGGTCGGCGAGCTGCTCGCCGCCTCGCACGGCCTGCTGCGGCGAGTACAGGGAGAATCCGTAATTGAGCAGCTTCAGGGTCTCGGCATCGCGCGCCCCCTCGCTCTTGGCCCCGAGCACCACCGAGATCAGCTGGGTGCCGGCCCGGGTCGCCGATCCGACCAGGACCCATCCGGCCCCCATCGTGTGCCCGGTCTTGACCCCGTCGATGCTGGGATCGCGTGCCAGCAGCTTGTTGCGGCTGGTGAACCGGCGGGGCTGATCGCCGCTGCGGAGAACCACCGCCTCGGTGTCGGCGATCCGGGCGAAGAGCCGATTGCTCAGCAGCCGGCCGGCCAACTCGGCCAGGTCGGCGGCGCTCGAGAAGTTGCCCGGGGCGTCGAGCCCGATCGGGTTGGTGAATGAGGTGTTCGCGAGCCCCAGCGAGGAGGCCTGCTGATTCATCGCGTTGACGAACGCGGGCACACTGCCGGAGACCCCGCGCGCCAGCGTCACGGCCGCGTCGTTGCCGCTCTCCACGATCAGCCCGTAGAGCAGGTCCTTGACCGTCATCTTCTCGCCCGGCCGCAGCCCGACCTTGGACTCGACGGGCAGCGCGTCGTAGGCGGGTGCGACCAGCCGCCTGGCTGGCTTCAGCTCGCGAAGCGCCAGATGCGCGGTCATCAGCTTGGTGGCGCTGGCGATCGGCAGGCGGCGCTCGCTTGCCTTGGCGGCCAGCACCGCACCGTCGCGGGGGTCGATCAGGATCCAGGCCTTGGCCTTGACCGCTGGCGCGCCCGGCCGCGCCTGTGCGGCGGGCTGATCGGGTGCGGCATCCGGCGCCGCAGGCTGTCCGCTCTGAGCGGCCGCGCCGCCTGCCAGCAGCCCGCAGGAGACCACGAGCGCCGCGACGGCGCGCGCCACGCCCCCGCGACAATCGATCGGCCCTCGCAACGAAGCGCCTTAGTTCGAGGGGATGCCGTCGTCTGCGCCGGATTCCTGGCCGGTCGGGCCGCCGTCGCCGACTCCCGTTCCCGAATCCGCCTGCCCACCGCCCTGGGCCGAGCCACCGCCTTGTGGGGAACCCCCGGCCTGGCCACCGCCGGGCCGCAGCGAGATCCGCTGCCCGGTGTTGAGCGTCTGCGGATCGAGGTTGGGGTTGAGCTCGATCAGCTCGTCGAGCTCGATCGCGGTCTCCTCGGAGATCGAGACCAGGGTGTCGCCCTTGCCCACCTTCCAGAAACCGTTCTCGATCGCCCGCGCCCCCTTCTTGGTCGGGCCCGACTCGTCTGCGGCGTTCCCCCCGCCCCCCGAGCTTCCCCCGGAGGTGGCGATCGTCGCCGCCACCAGCAGGAAGGCGCCGACGAGGGCGAACAGGGCGAACACCCGGGCGATCTGATTCGGCTTGGTCTCAGGCATTCGGCGCGGCCGATAGTAGCCGCGTCGCTGCGCGGGCGGGCCCCCTAGGCGCCCAGCGCCCAGACCTTGTCCCGCAGCTCCCCGGCGGCCGCCGCCGGATCCTCCGCCCGCGCGATGCTGCGGGCCGCGGCGACCAGCACGGAGGCCGGACGTCCGGGAGAAAGCGCCGGCCCGAGCTCCTCGGGGCGCCCCCCTTGGGCGCCGACGCCGGGGATCAGGAAGATCGAGTCGGGCATCAGCTCACGCAACCGGCGCAGGTGCTCGGGGGCGGTGGCGCCCACCACCGCGCCCATGCCGCTCAGCCCGCCCTCGCCTGCCAGCTTCGCGGCGCGGGCGGCGACCAGACCGGCCAGGCGCTCGTGCAGGGGGGCCCCGCCCGCGTCGAGGTCCTGAAGGTCGGCGGCGCCGGGGTTGGAGGTGCGCACCAGCGAGAAGACGCCGCCCCCGCCTCGCGCGGCTGCCGCGACCAGCGGATCGATCGCGTCGCCGCCGAGCAGGGGGTTGATGGTGACCGCATCGGCGCCGAGCCCCTGGACCGACCCCCACGGCGTCGGGGTCTCCCCGAGCAGGGACTGCGCGTAGACCTCGGCGGTGGCGGGCACGTCGCCGCGCTTGCCGTCGGCGACCACCAGCAGCCCCGCCTGGCGCGCCGCGTCCACGACCGAGGCGAGCGCCGCCCAGCCCGGGGCCCCCAGGCGCTCGAAGCAGGCGAGCTGGGGCTTGACCGCGACGCAGGCCGGGCCAGCGGCCTCGATCAAGGCACGGCAGTGCGCGAGCACGGCGTCGGCCGCGCGCTCCGCGGGCGATCCCCCCTCTCCTCCCCCCTCGCCGAGTTCCGACGGGTCTGGGTCGAGGCCCAGGCAGATCTGGCTGCGACGCTGCTCGGTGAGCGCCGCGAGCCTGTCGGCGAACGGTGTCGCGCTCAGCTCTGGCTCAGGACGCTCCGCCGGGGCCGCCGTTGCCCTTGACCTTCTTCTTCAGGCCCGAGCCGGCCGAGAAGCGCGGCACCTTGCCGCCGGGGATGAAGATCCGCTCCCCGGTGCGGGGGTTGACGCCCTGCCGGGGCCCTCGCTCGGCCACCGCGAACTTCCCGAATCCGGTGAAGTTGACCTCGCCGCCGTCCGACAGGACGCCGGTGATCGCATCGAGCAAGGCGTCGACTGCCGCCGCCGCCTCCTTCTTGTTGCCGATCCGGCTGTCGCGCGCAAGCACGTCCAGGAACTCAGCCTTCGTCACGATCCTTCCTCCTCGCAGGTTGGAGTCGCGCCAGCCTAACACCGCGTCTGGAAGCCAAAAACGCGCGCTTGTGACGTTCTGTTACAAGGGCTCAGCCGGACCGGCGGGCGCCGGCCCGGGCCTGCCGGGCGGCCCGGCGCGGCGGCCCTGCGACCTCGATCAGCCGCGCCGCCGCCACGAACAGCGCCTTGCCCCGCTCGCTGTCGGAGGGGAATTCCAGCGACCGGCCGCCCGGATAGTGGACCCGCGCGAAGGGCTTTCGCATGTGGCGACGACGGCGCATGTAGGCCGCGGCCTCATCGGCGTAGCCCGAGACTCGGTCGAGCAGGATCCGGTGCGGTTTCTCGGGCATCGCTAGGCCAGCTCGCGCAGCACCGCGCGAAGGTCGAAGACCATCAGCGAGGAGAGCACGAAGCGTTCGGCGACCGCGACGGCGACAAGCTCGCCGTGGCGGACGCAGAAGACCTCGCCGTCGCCGGTCGCCACGTGTACGTGGGCGGCCTCGCGCCCCTGGGCCGAGTCGGCCGCCGCCAGCAGCTCGCGTGCCGCCTCCCGCCAGCTCTCCGGCTCGCCGCTCGCTGCCAGCACCTCGCCTCCGGCGTCGAGGATCGCGCACCCGCGCAGCTCCGGCGAGATGTTCCGCAGATAAGCGACCGCGGCGTCCGGATCCGAGATCTCTGTCGCCGCGTCCGGGGCCACTCGGTCAAAATACTGGGCATGCCCCTGGGCAGAGCCTCCTGGCTGACGGTGGTCGCGGTCTGCGCGATCGCCGTCGTCCTGCTCGCGCTCGGCGGCTACACGGGCTACAGCATCGTCGTCGCCGCGGTCGGCCTCGCCGCCGCCATCAACCTGACCTAGCCGGCGCGGTAGGTCTCCGGCAGGGTGTTGGGGTCGTGGCGGGAGCTCTCGGGCTCGACGTGGATCAGGACCTCCGCGTCGCGGAGCTCGGCCTCGATCTCGTCACGGAGGGCGTGGGCGAGCTCGTGGGCGCGCTCCAGGGTGGTCCCGGTGCGGAACTGCACGTGCATGTCGATGTGCAGGCGGCGGGGGGCGATCCGGGCGCGGAGCTTGTGGTAGCCGACCATCTCCTGGGGACGGGCGCGCGCGATCGCGGCCTCGATCCGGTCCAACTGCTCCGGCGGCGGGGACTCGTCCATCAGGGTCGCGGTGGAGCGCCGCAGGATTCGAAGCCCGGCGACCACGATCACCCCGGCCAGGACGATCGCCATCGCCGAGTCGAGCTCAACCGCGCCGGTGGCCTCGACCAGGACCAGCCCGGCGAGCACGCCGAGCGAGGTGAGAGCGTCGGTGCCGAGATGGGCGGCGTCGCCAGCGAGAGCCGGCGAGCGATGACGCCGGGCCTGGCGCCGCAGGAAGGTGGCCACCCCGGCGTTGGCGACCGCGGAGAAGCCGATCACCGCGATGCCGATGCCGAGCTGCTCGACCTCCGCCCCGGCGACCAGCCGCTGCACCGCCTCGTAGATGATGATCCCGGCGCCGACCAGGATTAGGACCCCCTCGATCGAGGCGGCGACGCCCTCGGCCTTCTCGTGCCCATAGGGGTGGTCGACGTCGGCGGGCTCGTCGGCCCGGCGCACCGAGACGAAGGCGATCACCGAGGCGATCAGGTCGATCGAGGAGTGGATCGCCTCGCTGAGGATCGCGATCGAGCCGGTGATCGCGGCCGCCGCGAGCTTCAGCGCGATCAACAGCGAGTTGGAGGCGATCGAGACCGCCGCGGCCGCCGGCTTGGTGATCGTCATCGCCGGCTCCTCAACCGAGCGAAGGATCCCCGAGCCGGGAGCCCAGATGCTCGGCCAGGGCTCGCGCGGCCCGGCCGCGGTGGCTGATGGAGTGCTTCTCGGCGGGTTCGAGCTCGGCCATCGTGCGCTCGTCGTCGGGCCCCGTGTCGTCCGGGACGAAGGCCGGGTCATACCCGAAGCCGCCGACGCCGCAGGGCCTCTTCGCCGCCACCCCCTGGCAGCGGCCCTCGAAGAGATGCTCGCCACCGTCCTCGTCGATCAGGGCCAGCGCGCAGACGTAGGCGACCCGGCGGTCCGAGGCGCCCTGCAGCTCGGCGAGCAGCTTGGCCAGGTTCTGCGAGTCTGTGGCCTCCTCGCCGGCGTAGCGGGCAGAGCGAACCCCGGGGCGCCCCTGAAGCGCCGCCGCCTCGATCCCGGAGTCATCGGCGATCACCGCTCGGGCCGTCGCCGCGCGGGCGGCTCGGGCCTTTTCCAGCGCGTTCTCGGCGAACGTCTGCCCCTCCTCGGGCGGGAGCCGGACCCCCTCCGGGAGGGGATCGAGCTCGACGCCGGGCATCGCCTCGGCGAGCTCGCGGAGCTTGTGCTGATTCCGGGTCGCGACCAGCAAAGGCCTCATCGACGCCTCAGCTCGGCAGCCCGCCGAGGGCCCCGTCCTGGGCGCCCCGAAGCGTCGTGATCCCGCCCTCGGCAAGGCCGAGGAGCTCGTCGAGGTGGGCGCGGGAGAGAGGCGTGCGCTCCGCGGTCGCCTGCACCTCGACCAGCCCACTGTCGCCCGTCATCACCACGTTGGCGTCGACCTCGGCGCTGGAATCCTCCTCGTAGTCGAGGTCGCAGAGCGCCCGGCCGTTCACCATGCCGACGCTGACCGCCGCCACCGACTGGTCCAAGGGCAGTCGCTCGATCGCGTTGGCCTCGACCAGGGCTCCCAGCGCCAGCTGCAGCGCGACGAAGCCCCCCGTGATCGCCGCGCAGCGCGTCCCCCCGTCGGCCTGGAGCACGTCGCAGTCCACATATACCGAGCGCTCGCCGAGCGCCGCGAAGTCCACCACCCCGCGCAGGGCCCGCCCGATCAGCCGCTGGATCTCGACCGAGCGGCCATCCTGCTTGCCTCGGCTGACATCGCGCTGCTTTCGCTCTCCGGTCGAGGCGGGCAGCATCGAGTACTCGGCGGTAACCCACCCGCGACCCCTCCCCTCCAGCCAGCGCGGCACCTTGTCGCTGACCGATGCCGTGCAGATCACCCTGGTCTCGCCCTGGGAGATCAGGGCGGAGCCGTCAGCGGTCCGCACGTAGCCGGGCTCGATCGTGATCGGCCGGACGTCGGCGGGCGCGCGGTCATAGCTGCGGCTGGCGGGCATCGGCGCCAGTCTCGCAAACCGGCGCCGACGCCCCCGCCTGCCTTGGCTCCAAAGCGGAGCGGGCCTGCGGTCCCTATTTGAAGGTCACCTTGTTGACCGCCCCGCGGATCTTGTTGACGATGGTCTCGGCCAGCTCGAGCCCCTGCTTGCCCTGGAAGCCCTTCATCGCCGCAACCATCCCGACCATGAGCAGGGCGACCAGCAGGATCAGCCCCACGTACTCCACGGTCCCCTGCCCCCGCTGGGATCCGAGCGCGATCAGGCGTTGCATGGCGAGGTGCCCGGTGACGTGGGCGCGGGCGATCAGTGCGTACATCCGAATACCTCCTCGGAACTCGTTTCGTCGGATGCTCGGCCTCGGGCCGTCACGGATCCATCGCGACTCGTCGCGGCTCCGAAACAAATCCCGCCGAGCCGCGAAATTCGGGGCGAGCGGGACCGCGGGGAACACTCCGGCCAGCCAGTTCCGTAAAGTGCCAGCCGGATGTCCGAGCGCCGTCCCAAGGCAGGCGGGCGCCGGTCGCGTTCCCCCGCGGCCCGCCGCTCAGTGGATGGCCGAAACGGCGGGAACGACGCCGGCTTCGAGCCCGCCGACACCTCCGAGTGGCAGATCGGCGACAGCGCTCGCCGGGAGGCGCCGCGCAGGGGCCAGCCCGAGGCGCCGGCCCCGGCCGCCTCCAACCCCGACGGTCCGAAGCAGTCGACCAACGAGTGGGAGAGCGCCACGCGCCAGGCGAAGCCTGCGTCGAAGGGGGCGGGTGCGCCCCCGGAGTCACGCGCCAAGCCGGCGCAACCGCCCGCACAGAGCAGCCCGCCGTCAGCGGGGCGAAGGACGGTGCCCCCTGAGAGAGCCTCCGACCCGGAGTCCCCGCCGGGCTCGAAGGCACCGAAGCCCCAGCGCAAGGCGGATCGAGGGGCGGGCTACGGAGCGCCGAGCAACGGCGAGCGCGACGAGCGGATGAAGCAGGCCGTGGAGGCCGCCCGCCGGGCGGCGGAGGAACGCGCCACCGCGGAGATCCTGGCGCTGGAGAAGGACCTGGAGCGCGAGCGGGAGCGCGCGGCGAAGTCGCTGCAGGAGGTCCAGGGCCGGCTCGAGCAGGCCGAGAGGCGGGCCGCCGAGAGCGCCGCGGAGGTCGATGCCCGGGTCCGGGAGGAGGCCGCGGAGTGGCTTCGCGAGCAACGGCGTGAGGTGCGCGAGGAGCTGGAGAAGCAGGTTCGCGCCGAGATCGCCGAGGAGCAGAAGAGGCTGAAGGCCGAGCGCGACGCCGCGGCGGACAAGCTGAAGGCCGAGCGCGA
>CAYZPZ010000001.1:0-20953 GCA_964480205.1 uncultured Conexibacteraceae bacterium | reverse complement strand
AGAGGCTGAAGGCCGAGCGCGACGCCGCGGCGGACAAGCTGAAGGCCGAGCGCGAGGTCCGCGAGGCTCGGGAGCGCGCCGAGCGGGCGGAGGCCGACGGCGTCGAGTCGGCCGAGGCGCGTGCGGCGATCGAGCGCCGCGTCCGCGCCGACGCCGAGAAGCGCTTCGCGGAGCAGGCGAAGATGATGGAGGCGAAGATCGAGGCGCTCGAGGCCGAGACCGAGGAGCGGGTGCGCGAGGCTGTCGAGCGCGCCCGCGCCGAGGCCGAGCGCAAGGTCAAGTCCCAGCTCGACCGCGACACCCGCGCCAGGCTGGAGGACGCCGAGCGAAGGAGCCACGACGAGGACGAGCTCCGCGCTCGCCTGCGCCGCGAGATCGAGCAGAGCATTCGCGAGGAGGTCGAGGGCGAGCTGACGGGGCGAATCGACCAGATCAAGTCGGCCGCCGAGAAGCGCGCCAAGGAGAACGTGGAGGTGGCTCGGCGTGCCGCGGAGCAGCGCTTCGAGTCCGAGTTGAAGCTTCGCGAGCAGGAGTTGGAGCGCGACCGGGAGTCCGCCGAGCAAGCCGCGCACGAAGCGCAGGATCGTCTGGATGAGATCCTCAGCCAGATCGAAGCCGCCAGCGACCGGGTCGCGGGTGCCGAGGTCCGCCTCACCGAAGAGACCGCCAGGCTCCAGCAGGAAGCGAAGGAGCGGGTCGCCGCCGAGGCCAAGCGGATCAAGGCGGAGGCCGACCGAATGCGGCGGGAAGCCGAGAGCGAACTCCGCGAAGAGATCGAGCAGCTTCGCTCCGAGCTGAGCGAGGAGCGCTCCTCCCGCGGGGAACTCGTGGACAAGGCCGAGAAGCGTGCCGCCAGGGCCGAGAACCGCGCGGTCAAGGCCGAGGACGCCGCCGCCGATGCCCAGCTTGAGGCCCGCAGCGCCGCCGCCGAATGGCTGCGAGACCAGGCCCGCTCGCTGGAGCGTGCGGCCGAGCGGGGCGTCCGGGAGAAGGTCGCCGCCGCCCGGCGCGAGACCGCCGAGAAGGTCGCCGCCGAGAGCGAGGAGCGACTTCGTGAGGAGGCCGAGAAGCTGCGGCGGCGCGCCGACCAGCGCGTCAAGCGGGCCGCGCACGAGGCCCGCCGTGAGGCCGAGAGCGAGGCCGAGGAGCGGCTGAAGCAGCGCGAGGCCGAGCTGGCGGCTGAGCTCGAGGAGGCAGCCAGCTCGCTGCGGGCGGCCGAGCTGCAACTGAAGGAGAGCGAGGAGCGCGCCGTCGCGGTCGAGCGCAAGCTCGGGGACGCCACCGACGCCGAGCTCGGCGAGCGCGAGCAGCAGCGCAAGGACCGCTTCCGCGAGATCCAGGAGCGGATCGGCGCGATCAGCAGCAAGGCGAGCGCCGCGCAGGCGCGCGCAGCCGCCGCCGAGATCCGCGTCCCGGAGCTGGAGGAGGTGGACATCTCCGAGACCCCTCAGCAGCCCCCGACCGACGAGCAGGAGACGACCGAAGCCGAGGCCAAGCCCGGGAAGCGTTCCAAGACGAAGAGCGGGCGCACCCGCAAGTCCACTGCCAAGCGCAAGTCCTCGGCCGGCTCGGCGAAGACCACCAAGCGCTCGACGGCCAAGAAGACCACCTCGAAGCGAACCACCGCGAAGAAGTCGACGGCGAAGAAGTCGACCGCGAAGAAGTCAACGGCCAAGGAGGCCACCGGCAAGCGCCCGAGCGGCGCGAAGAAGTCGACCTCGACGCGGTCGGAAGCGAAGGACCGGGTCGTCGTCGACCTCAACTCGGCCACCTTCGAGGAGCTCCGGAGCCTCGGCATGTCGGTGACGCAGGCGACCCGGCTGATCGCCTACCGCGAGCGCGAGGACGGCTTCGACGACCTCGGCGACCTCGACTCGGTGCCCGGGCTGTCCAAGAAGCAGCGCACCGAGCTCAAGCAGAAGCTGACCGCCTGAGCGCCTAGACCAGCGCGGGCCAGTGCCGCGCCAGGTCCCGACGATATGGCGCGGCGGGATCGGGCGACGCGTCACCCACGGGCAGCTCCCCGCGCAGCCCGTCGATGGTCGCCACCACCGAGTCCGCCAGCGCGCCGAGGGCGTAGCCGCCCTCCAGGCAGACCACCACCGCGACCCCCAGCTCCGCCGCCAGCCCGCCGATCACTGCGGCCATGCGGCCGAACGCGTCGGCGTCCAGCGTGCACTGCGCGAGCGGGTCGTCGCGATGGGCATCGTAGCCGGCCGAGAGCAGGATCAGCTCGGGTGAGAAGGCGCGGCTCAGCGGTGCGATCAGGTGCTGGGCGAGCGAGAGGTAGAGCTGCGGACCCGACCCCGGGGGCACCGGCAGGTTGACCGTGTATCCCTCCCCGTCCCCGCTGCCGCGGTCACCGGCGGCGCCGGTGCCCGGATAGAGGGGGCTCTGATGGACGCTCGCGTAGAGCACCCGCGCCGAGGAGTAGAAGATCGCCTCGGTGCCGTTGCCGTGGTGGACGTCCCAGTCGAGGATCATCACCCTCGAGAGCCCGTGGACATCCAGGGCCTGCGCGGCGGCCACTGCGACGTTGTTGAACAGGCAGAATCCCATCGCCCGGTCGCGCTCGGCATGGTGGCCCGGCGGCCGCAGCCCGCAGAACGCGAAGCCGGCGGCGGCGGGAACGAGACGATCGACGGCGGCGGCGGCCCCGCCGGCCGCGTGCAGCGCGGCCTCCCACGAGCCCTCGCTGGCCACGGTGTCCATGTCGATCATCCCCCCGCCGCCCTCGGCGAGGGACTCGATCGCGTCCACGTAAGCGTCATCGTGGACGCGGAGCAGCTGCTCGCGCTCGGCCGGCGGCGCCTCGATCCTCTCCAGCCCGCTCCAGTCGCGCTCCGAGAGCGCCTCGGTGATCGCGGTAAGCCGACGCGGGCTCTCCGGGTGGGCGCCGGTCTCGTGGCGAAATGAGCTCGGGTGGTGGAAATAGAGCCCGGTCAAGCGGCGAACGCTAGATGAGGATTCCCAATCGGCGTGTGATCGGAGGGCCGCCCGGCCAAGCAGCTCAAGGACGGCGTAGGGTGACGGCGCTTTGACCGGCTCGAACGCGCGCTTCGACGTCGCGGTTGTGGGGGGCGGCGCCGCCGGCCTCTACACGGCGCTGGTCGCCGCGGAGGCCGGCGCGTCGGTGATCGTGATCTCGCGCAAGCCGCTCACGGAGAGCTCCAGCTACTGGGCCCAAGGCGGGCTGGCGGCGGCGATCGGCGCCGACGATTCCCCGGAGCTGCACGTCGAGGACACGCTCACCGCCGGCCGCGGCGCGTGCCGGCGCTCGGCCGCGGAGGCGCTTGCCCGCGAGGCGCCGAGCGTGGTGTCCGAGCTGGAGCGGCGCGGTGTGGAGTTCGACCGAACGCCCGACGGCGAACTCGACCTTGCGCTGGAGGGCGGCCACTCTCGGCGCCGTGTGGTCCACGCGGGCGGGGCGGGCACCGGCCGCCGGATCAGCGAGCGACTCGCGGGGCTCGCGGCCCAGGCCGCGGGAGTCGAGGTCGCGGAGGGCGCCTCCGCCCTGGCGCTGTGGAGCGACGGGACGCGCTGCCATGGCGTGATCACCGACTCGGTCCGGGTTCGCGCCACCAGCACGGTGATGGCCACCGGCGGGGCCGCGGCGCTGTGGGCCCGCACGACCAATCCCTGGGGCGCGATCGGCGCCGGCGCGGTGATCGCGCACGCCGCCGGCGCCGAGCTGGCGGACCTGGAGCTGTGCCAGTTCCATCCCACGGCACTGGTCGCGCCGGGCAGTGACCGCGACGGGCTGCTGGTCACCGAGGCGGTTCGCGGGGAGGGAGGGATGCTGCTCGACGGATCCGGCAGGCGCTTCACCGACGAGCTCGCCCCGCGGGACATCGTGACGCTCGCCGTGCTCGATCAGATGGAGCGCGCTGGAAGCTCGCACGTGCTGCTCGACATGCGCTCCATTCCCGAGCAGCGCTTCCCCAACGTTTTTGCGGCGCTGCGCGAGGCCGGGCATGATCCGGAGCGCGAGCTGATCCCGGTGGCGCCGGCCTCGCACTATGTGATGGGGGGCATCGCGACCGACCTCGACGGGCGCAGCTCGCTGCCCGGTCTGCTGGCGGTGGGCGAGTGCGCCTGCACGGGCCTGCACGGCGCCAATCGGCTTGCCTCCAACAGCCTCACCGAATGCTTCGTGCTGGGCGCCCGCGCCGGGCGCGCCGCCGTGGCCGGGGATGGGCCGGCGACCGCGCCCGACCCGCCGGAGTGGCGGTTCACCCCGCCCCCGGCCGAGACCCGAGACGCGGTCTGGCGGCTGGCGGGCCCCCGCCGGAGGCGAGACGAGCTGGAGCGGCTGCTGGAGGACCCCTACCCGCTGGCGCGCCAGATCGCGCGCCTCGCGATCGCGCGCGAGGAGTCGCGGGGCTCCCATCGCCGCTTGGAGTTCCCCCGCCCCGACCCCGGCCTGGACGAGCGGCACCTGATCTGCGCCGCGGACGGCGGTCTGCGGTGGGAGACCTGGGCCTGACTACTTAATTCTCACTTAACGCGAGGCAGCCTCGTCTTCATCCGCACTTGTTTGAATGGTTGGTAGTCGGCCAGGTCAGGGGGGCCGCAAGGAGGATGAGAGATGTACCGATTCAGTCGGTCGATCTATCGCGAAATCGCGCCTAGGATCGCCCCGGGCAAGGATCCCGAGCAGCGATCCGCCGAGCGTCATGCCGTGCTCGAGGCCTGCGAGGCGACGATGCGCCGCATGGCCTATGACCGCCGCTACTTCGCTCGTCCGGACAGCAAGCTGTTCAACGAGGTCCGCGAGCACTTCGCGCTCGCCGACCAGGTCCGTGTGTACATGGTGATCGAGCGCTACGTGGGCCTCGCGCTGGAGCACCTGGAGCGGCTGCCCGCCGACATCGGGCTGGACGGGCGGCCGCGGCACTGCCTGGCAAGCACCCGCAAGGGCACCCCCTGTCAGCGCGAGCCTCTGCCGGGGCGGGATTACTGCCCGTCGCATAAGCATCTCGAGGAACTGGAGACGCTGACGGAGTCGCGGGTTCCCGCTTAGCACGGGCGTTGGGGCGGGCGGGGTCACCCCCGCCCGCCCTCGTCGCTCGAGCCGTGCCCCGCCCGCCTTCACAGCTCGCTAGGTTCGCTCCCATGCTGCTGGGTGTCGACGTGGGGGGGACCTTCACGGACGCCGTCATCGTTGACGGCGAGGCGGTGCATACGGCGAAGGTGCCGACGACGCCGACGGATCAGTCCGAAGGAGTGATCGAGGCGGTGGAAGCGGTGCTCGAGCCGGCGGGGGCTGAGCCGGACACCGTCGAGGTCTTCACGCACGGGATGACCGTGGGCACCAACGCCCTGCTCGAGGAGCGGGGAGCCCGGACGGCGCTGATCACGACACAGGGGTTCGCCGACCTGCTCGAGATCGGTCGCCAAAACCGGCCCAGCCTCTATCACCCCTGCCACCCGCGCCCGCGCCCGCTGGCCGAGCCCGAGCTGAGCTTCGAAGCCCGCGAGCGAATCGGTCCGGAGCGGGTGCTCGAGCCGCTGGACGACGAGGAACTGGCGCGGCTGGTGGACGAGGTGCGCCGCGCCGGCGCCGAATCGGTCGCGATCTGCCTGCTGTTCGCCTTCCGCGAGCCCGAGCACGAGCGACGGCTCGCGGAGGCCCTGCGGCGGGCCCTTCCCGACAGCCACGTCTCGGCCTCGCACGAGGTCCTGGCCACCTTCCGCGAGTACGAGCGCTGCTCGACCACGGTGATCGACGCCTACCTCTCCCCCTTGCTCGGCCGCTATCTCGGACGGCTTGCGGGCGCCTGCCGCGACCGCGGCCTGCCCGAGCCGGAGGTGATGCGCTCCTCGGGCGGCACGGCGGAGGCGGCCGAGGCGGCGGGCGCGGGCGCCTGGAGCGTGCTCTCCGGCCCCGCCGGTGGCGCCGTGGGAGCCGCCGCGCTGGCCCGGGATGCCGGCGCCCCGGACGCGATCGGCCTCGACATGGGCGGCACCTCCTGCGATGTCTGCGTGGTCGAGGGGGGCGAGGTCCGCCGCACCGACGCGCGGGAGATCGCCGGCCGCCCGATTCAGCTGCCGATGGTCGATGTGCACACGGTGGGCGCGGGCGGAGGCTCGGTCGCCTGGCGCGATCCGGGGGGCGCGCTTCGGGTCGGGCCGCGCTCGGCCGGAGCCGAGCCCGGGCCGGCCTGCTACGGCCGGGGAGGGGCCGAGCCGACCGTCACCGACGCCGACCTGCTGCTCGGCTACCTGGCCGCGGACTCGCCCCTGGCCGGCGGGGTGCGCCTGGACCGCGACGCCGCCGAGCGGGCCGTCGCCGGGCTCGCGGGCGAGCTGGGCCTGGAACGAAACGAGACCGCCGAGGGGATCGTCCGGGTGGCCAACCAGGAGATGCTGCGGGCGCTGCGCGTGGTCACGGTCGAGCGGGGGGTCGACCCAAGACGCTTCGCGCTGCTGCCCTTCGGCGGCGCCGGACCGATGCATGCCGTCGCGCTGGCCGAGCAGCTCGAGGTCTCGCGGATCGTCTGCCCGCGCGCCAGCGGGGTTCTCTCGGCGCTGGGCCTGATCGCGGCCGGCCGGCGACGCGACACGGCCAGGACCCTGCTGCTGGCCGGATCGGAGATCACGGCCGAGCGGCTCGCTCGCGAGGTGCGCGAGCTCGCCGAGCTGGCGGGCGAGGGATTGGCGGACGCCGAGCTGGAGGTGGTCTATGAGCTCCGCTACAGCGGGCAGGCGTTCGAGCTGCCGATCCCGGGTAATGCGAGGGTGCCCCGTGGACGCGAGGGGGCTCCGCCAGGAGCCACCCGTTCGGGGGTCGGAGGGGCAACCCGTGATGTGGTGGTCGATCCGCGCCGCCTGGCCGAGGACTTCGCGGACGCCCATGAGGCTCGCTACGGCTACCGCGATCCGGAGGCCGAGCTCGAGCTGGTCAACCTGCGGGTCGCCGCCGTGCTCCCCGGTCCTCGTCTGCGCCCCAGGGCGGCCGAGGGTGGCGAGCCGGCCAAGGGCACCCGCCGGGCTCGGTTCGGCGGCGAGTGGCTGGAGACCCGGGTGCTGCGAGGCGAGCCGGCGGAGGGGGTGCAGGCCTCCGGGCCGTGCGTGTTCGAGCTGCCCGAGGCGACGCTGGTGGTTCCTCCCGGCTGGAATGCCTCGGTGGACGCCGCGGGGACGATCACCGCGACGACGGGGTCGCGCCGATGAGCGCGGACCGGGACGAGCGGGTGGGAAGCGCGATCGACCCCGTCACCCTCCAGGTCCTGACCGGCGCCCTGCGCGCGGCCTGCGAGGAGATGGGGGCGGTGCTGGTGCGCGCGGCTCACTCGGCCAACATCAAGGAGCGGCGCGACTGCTCCACCGCCCTGTTCGACGCTCGCGGCGAGCTGGTGATGCAGGCCGAGCACATCCCCGTTCACCTCGGCTCGATGCCCGACGCGGTGGCCGCCGTGGTCGGCGAGGACCACCGCGACGGCGACCTCTGGATTCTCAACGACCCCTACCGCGGCGGCACCCACCTGCCCGACATCACCCTGATCAGCCCCATATTCCTGCCCGCCAGCTCCTCGGTGATCGGCTTCGCCGCCAGCCGCGCCCATCACGCCGACGTCGGCGGGCGCACGCCCGCCGGCATGCCCGCCGGCTCGGTGACACTCGACGAGGAGGGCGAGGTGATCCCCCCGCGACGCGCCGATGACGAGGCGCTGCGGGAGCTGGCTGGCCGAATGCGCAACCCCGCGCAACGGCTCGCGGACCTGCGCGCCCAGCGCGCCGCCAACCTGACGGGGATCGAGCGGGTCCGCGAGCTCGCCTCCCGCCAGGGCTCCGAGCGACTCCGGGAGGGGATGGCCGCGATCCTCGACTACGCCGAGCGCCGCACCCGGGCCGCGCTGGGCGGCCTTCCCGACGGGGAGGGCGTCGCCGAGGACGCGCTGGAGGGTCCCGACGGCGAGGTCCCGCTCACGGTGAGGGCCACTCTGCGCGGCGAGGAGCTGCGCCTCGACTTCTCCGGCAGTGGCGAGCAGCTGCGCGGCAACCTCAACTGCCCGCTCTCGGTGACCCGCTCGGCCTGCTTCTACGCGGTCCGGGTGGTCTGCGATCCCGACGGCCCCCCCTCCGCCGGGGCCTGGCGACCGATCGAGGTGACTGCGCCGCAGGGCTCGGTGCTGAACGCGAGGCCACCGGCCGCGGTAGCCGCCGGCAACGTCGAGACCTCTAGCCGGGTCGCCGATCTGGTCTTTGACGCACTCGCCGCCTTCGCCCCGGTCCCCGCCAACGGCCAGGGGACGATGAACAACCTGACCCTCGCCGGCCGCGCCCCGGACGGCACCGACTGGACCTACTACGAGACGATCGGCGGGGGCCAGGGCGCCTGCCCCGACGCCGAGGGCCCCGACGCCGTGCACGTGGCGATGTCGAACACCCTTAACACCCCTGTGGAGGCCCTGGAGACCGAGTTCCCCCTGCGGGTCCGCGAGCTCTCGGTGCGCCGCGGCAGCGGGGGCGCCGGCCGCCACCGAGGCGGCGACGGCATCGTCCGCGACCTCGAGGCGCTGGCCCCGATGAGCTACACGCTGATCGCCGAGCGACGGCTGCGGGGACCGCGCGGCCGCGAAGGAGGCGCGCCGGGCGAGCCGGGCGCCGACACGCTCAACGGCGAGCCGATCGCCAGCAAGTCCCAGGGCGAGTTGGGGCCGGGCGACCGCCTCCGGATCGAAACACCTGGCGGCGGCGGCCACGGCCCGCCCTGACTCGACGAACGTCCCGCGTACCCCCCGCATAGGGGGGTGTCCGGGACGTTCATCGTGGGGAGGCTCGATAGCGTCCCGGCCGATGGCCGGGCGGATCGAGAGCAACGGGATCGAGCTCGCCTACGAGCGGACGGGCGCCGGCGACGGAGGCCCTCCGGTGGTTCTCCTCCACGGGCTCGGCGGACGCCGAGAGGTGTGGAGCGCCCAGCGCGAGGCCCTCGGCGAAGCGGGTTTCGACGCGGTGGCGATCGACATGCGCGGCCACGGCGACAGCGCCAAGCCCGCGGGGCCCTACTCGGTGGAGCAATGGTGCGCCGATCTGACCGGGGTGCTCGACGGCCTCGAGCTCGAGCGCGCCACCCTGGTCGGGCACTCGATCGGCTGCACCGTGGTCGAGCATGCGGCGCTGGAGCTCGGAGAGCGCTGCGCGGCCCTGGCGATGCTCGGCGGGTCGCTCAGCTTCGACGAGACCTTCCAGGCAACTCTGCGCGAGCGCGCCGAGCTGGCGCGCGCGGGGCGCATGCGCGAGATCGGCGAGGCCGTGGCGGGAACCGGGCTGACCCAGCGGGCCCACGCCGAGCAGCCGGATCTGGTCGAGCGCGTGGTCGAGCTGATCGCCTCCAACGACCCCCACGCCTACGCAGCCTCGGCGCTGGCCACGGCCGAGGGCGCGATGCGCGAGCCGGCCGAGGTCCGTTGTCCGGCGCTTGCCTTCGCCGGCGCGGAAGACCCGGTAGGGCCGCCCGGGGCGGCCGAGCGGATCGCCGCGGCCATGCCGGCCGGCGAGAGCGACGTCGTCCCGGAGGGCGCGCACATGTGCATGATCGAGCGCGCCGAGGCCACTACGACGCTTCTGCGCGAGTTCCTGCAACGCGCGGCGATTGGCTAGTCAGCCAGGCTGATAATCCGCATGGGAATGGGCTTTGCGAGGCTTAGCTTTAAGCGGTTTCATTTGTGACAAAGTGTCACAAGGGTTGTCAAACGGCCCCTCGTCCTCTACACTGCGCGCTCGCGAAGGGGCTCCGGTATCCGGCTGACACCCCGCCCCGTCCACCACCTGAGACCTGACCAGGAATGCCAATCGCTTTCAAAGAGTGGGCTGTGACCGTGCGGGCGCTGTCCGAGGGTGAGCAGCTGGTCACCCTGCGCAAGGGCGGCATCCGCGAGGAGGACAAGCACTTCGAGCTCGAGCACGAGCAGTTCTTCCTCTATCCGACCTTCGACCACCAGCGGAACGACCTGGTCCGCGAGTCTCACCACCCCGAGCTGCGCCGGGCGCTCGAGGAGGGCGTCTGGCCCGACGAGGAGCCCCCGCCCCGCGCGCTGCTTCAGGACGGCGGCATCCCGCAGCCCGATCGGGTCCGAATCCGTGCCTGGGCGGAGGTGGCCGACCATTTCGAGACCGACGATCACCGCGTCGTCGAGAACCTCAGCCCTTTCCACGTCTGGACCCCGGATTACGCGCAGAAGCGGCTCGCCTGGAAGCGGCGTCATCCGCTGCACGTGCTGCTGCTGCGGGTGCACCGGATCCCCCGCCCCGTCACCGTCCGGGTCAAGGACGAGTACCACGGCTGCCGCTCCTGGGTGGAAATCGACCGCGAGCTGCCTTTCGAGGGCACGCCGGTGATGGCCGACGAGGAGTTCGAGCGGGCCGCGGAGGCGATTCGCGAGGCCTACCAGGGCGAGCCGGTCCCCGCCTAGCAACGATCGCATCAAGTCTCACCCGCCAAGCGGGGTAGCCTGATGCGAGGGCGCTCTGGATGCGAGGGTGCGCCGCCAGGCGCAACCCGTTTCATCATGAGGAGCGACCCGTCCAGTGATGGCCTGGATCGAGACCGAATCGCTCAGCTTCACCGCGCGTCACGACGACGCCGACACCGCCTGTGCGCAGCGGATCCTCGACCGCCTCGAGGAGCTGCGTCTGCGGCTGGAGGAGCGCTTCGACGAGACGCCGGGCGACGTCACCGTCGTCATCCACGACAACCCCGCTTGGCTCTCGGCGGCGCATCCGCTGCTGCCGCCGGTTCGCTGGTCCTCGGCGCCCGCCGGGCGCCGTTACTGGGCGGGGTGGCCGATGGCCGGCGAGATACACGTGCTCAGCGACGAGTGGATGGACCGCCGCGCGGGCGGCGAGGACTCGGCGCGGGCGCTGCGGGGCACGGCCGAGAGGATGTACTGCATGCTGGTGCTTGCGGCCAATAACGAGCGTCTTCCGCCGATGTGGACGCCCAGGCGCTTTCTCACCTACCTGCGCTGGGCTTGGCTGGTCGAGGGCGCGGCACAGTACTTCTCCGGCCAGGTCTCGCTTTTCCGCCCCGCCGTGATCACCCGCCTGCGACAGGGCGACCGACCCCGCTTCCCGCCGTCGCGGCGCGACGCCGTGATCCTCGGAGGCACTGTCTTCGATCTGCTCGACCGCCACTCCGGCCCTCGTGCCTGCTCGCTGCTCGCCTCCAGACTGCATCGCGAGGGTCCCCGGGGCAACCTGCAACTCGCCTTCGAGGCATCGATGCGGGAGATCGAGAAGGGCTGGCGCCAGCACCTCGACGAGATCGTCTATCCGCCGGAGCCGGGGGCCGAGCCCCTCGCCGACACCGGCGCGCGGTCCTCGCCGCTGCGCCGCCGGGGCGACGCCGAGGAGGCAATCGACCTGCACGACCTGGACCTGGCCGCGGACGCCGCGTCGGTCTCAGAGGGCGACTTCGACGCGGAGTTCACCGACCCCTTCGAGGGCCAGCTGCGGATCAGGCGCGGCAGCGGCCTGCGCTCACCGACGGGCTCCGATCTTCCCCCCGCGCCCGACCTCGACTTCGGCCCGGCGCCGGAGTTCGGCTTCGAGGGGTCAGGCGCTGGCCCGGTAGGCGAGCCAGACCAGGACGAAGCCGACCGCGACCGCGGCGAGCAGCCATAGCGCCAGCCTCCCCGGAGATCCGATCCCGGGAAGTGAGAGCGGCGGCGCCTCGGCAGTGAGCAGCTCGGCGTCCCCCAGGAGCTCGCGCGCCGCCTGGTAGCCGGATTCCGGGACCAGCACGTCCCGCGGACCCGCCGCCAGGAAGTCGGGCACGTCGAATCCCCTGGTCCGGCGCAGGATCGAGGGGATCCCCTGGTCCAGGAGGATGCCCTGGATCAGCTCCGCCTCGGACTGGTTGCGTCCGCCGGTCACCCGCACCAGCTCCCCCCGAGCCAGGTGGGGGCGGATCTTCCGGGCCCTCTCGTGAGCGCCGGTGATCGGCTCCTGCTCGCGCCTTCCGGCGTAGACCAGCGGCATCCCGCACTGGCGGCAGAAGCGCTCGTCCAGCTCGTGGATGAGCGCGCACCGAGGGCAGACCAGGCTCATCTCAGTCGATCGCCAGGCCGGCCTCGTGCACGCCGTCGGCGTCGATTCGAAAGCCGCGCAGGTGCTCCTCGCCGGCGGCTAGCGAGGCGATCAGATAGAGGGTCCCCGGAAAAAGCTCGATCCTCTGCGCTCCCGCCTCGGACGGCTGCTCGACCACCGCCAGGTTGATGTCGGTCTGCGAGGGGTAGGCGGCGCTCTTGGTGTGCGAGTGGTAGATCGCCACCAGTTCCTCCCCGGCCTGCTCGATCTCGCCGAAGATCCGGATCTGGTCGCTCGGGTGAAGCAGGTAGCGGTAGGGGCTCGCCTCGGCGTTGCGCGCGCGATACAGCGTCCTCGCCTCGCCGTCGGCGCCGCCGATCAGCCCGCAGCACTCGTTCGGCTCCTCCTCGCGGGCGTGCTCGAAGATCTCCTCATAGATTCGCTTGGGGATCCGCACGGTGAAAGCTAAGCGGATCAGTAGTAGTGCGTGCCGGGCGGGCGCGGCGGCTCGGAGAGCTCACCCGCTTCGTCGCCGAGCAGATCGCGGTCCGAGCGACCGCGCTCCCAGAGCAGGTCGTCGAGCACCGGAGGAGAGATCTCCGCCGCATCCGCGACCGCCCTGAACGCATCGCGGGTCGCCGCGCGAACCTGCTCGGCCTCGCCGGGCGCGACCAGCCCCGAGCGGAGCGCCAGGCGCATCAGCACGTTGTCGGCGCAGACCTCCCAGGCCTCGGGATCGGCGACCGCCAGCCAGCCCCGCCGCTCCCAGATCTTGCAGACCAGAAAGCTCTTCTTCGCAAGCGGATCGGAGTAGGCCTCGGCGGCCGCCAGCCGCGCCAGGAGTCCACCGGGGCCGCCCAGCCGGCCCTCGGCCGAGGCGATCAGCTCGGCCGCCGAGCCGTCGTAGTCGGAGATCAGCATGGAAGCCAGATCCCGCCAGAGCCGGGCGCGTACCCCGGGCCCCGAGACCTCGTCCCCCTCGACCGTGAGCAGGGTCCACACCTCCCGCTCGGAGATCTCGCGCAGCGAATCGGCCGCGAGCAGCCCGGGGCGACGACGCTCGAAGGCCAGCGCCCGCGCCCAGAGCAGGGCGCTGCCCTGGTACGGCCCCTCGCCTTCGACCGTGTGGGCTGCGTCGTAGCCGCTGGAGTGGTCGATCGCAGCCAGAAACAGCGCCGCGTCCGGGCTCGGGACCTCGGCGAAGTCGGGCGGCTCGTAATCGGCGGCGAGCTCTCGCACTCCCGCGGCGACTCGCTCGACCGCATCGGCCCCAGCGCTGATCGGCCTTCTGGACTCGGTTCCGCCCAGACCGGCTACCACCAAACGGTGGCGTCCATGTCCTCGATCTCGGAGACCGGCTTCGTGTAGACGCCCGAGGAGAGGTACTTCCAGCCGTCGTCGGGGACGAGGAAGACGACATTGCCCTCTTCGAGCTCGTTGGCGATCCGGTCGGCCACGTAGGCGACGGCGCCGGCCGAGACCCCGGCGAACAGCCCCTCCTCCCCCAGCAGCTTCTTGGTCCAGACGATCGCGTCGCGGTTGGAGACCATGATCTTGCGGTCGAGCACCGAAAGATCGATGATCGGCGGGATGAAGCCGTCCTCCAGCGAGCGAAGGCCGTGCACCTCCTCGCCCTGCCTGGGCTCGGCGGCGACGATCTTGGTCTCGGGGTTCTCCTCCTTGAGGCGACGTCCGTTGCCCATCAGCGTGCCGCCGGTCCCCAGCCCCCCGACGAAGGCGCTCACCTCGTCGAGCTCGTCGAGGATCTCGGGGGCGGTCCCCTCGTAGTGGGCGCGGGGGTTCGCCTCGTTGCCGTACTGGTAGGGCATGTAGTAGGTGGAGTCGGACTGGGCCATCTCCAGCGCCAGCTCGACCGCCCCGTTCGATCCCTTGCCCCCCTCGGAGTAGACGATCTCGGCCCCGTACATGCGCAGCAGCTCGATGCGCTCTGTGGTGACGTTGTCGGGCATCACCACCTTCAGGGGATAGCCCTTGCGCCGGCAGATCATTCCCAGCGAGATCCCGGTGTTCCCCGAGGTCGGCTCCAGGATGGTGTGCCCGGGCTGAATCGCCCCCCGCTCCTCGGCGTCTTCGATCATCGCCTTGGCCACTCGATCCTTGACCGAGCCGGTCGGGTTGCGCCCCTCGAGCTTCGCCCAGATCCTGACGCCGGGCTTGGGCGAGAGCCGCGGCAGCTCGACCAGCGGCGTGTTGCCGATCGACTCGATGACATTCTCGAAATGGCCGCCGCAAGGGCGGTTGAGAAGGGACTCGTCGAACATCTGGTCGGATATTACTTCAGTAAATGAAGCACGGAGGCGCCGCGCGTTAGGGATATGTTCCCCACGTTCACACCCTTCAACCCCGCAGGGAGGAATGAGAGGAAGATGAGATCGCGACTACTTGCACTGCTGGCGGCACTGGCCCTGGCGCTCACCGCCGGCTTCGCCGTCGGCTGCGGCGGCGATGACGACGGCGATGACGACGCCACGGTCGCCACCGAGGATCTCGGGCTGATCCAGGAGGGACGGCTCCTGGTGGGCACCGACGCTCCCTTCCCGCCGTTCGAGATCGGGCGGCCGCCGAACGTGAGCGGCTACGACATCGAGGTGATGGACGCGATCGCGGAGAAGCTGGGCGTGGGGACCGAGTACCAGAACGCCTCCTTCGACACGATCTTCCGCGACGTGGCGCAGGGTCAGTTCGACATCGTCGCCGCCGCCTCGACGATCACCGACGAGCGTGAGCAGACGGTGGACTTCTCCGATCCCTACTACGAGGCCGAGCAAGCGCTGCTGGTGACAGAGGGCTCCGACATCGGGGCGGTTGACGATCTGTCCGGCGTGGTGGTCGGCGCTCAGGACGCGACCACCGGCGAGGAGTACGCCAACGAGGAGACCGATGCGCAGGAGGTGCGTGGGTTCCCCGAGGGCCCGGACGCGATCGCCGCGCTGCGCAGCGGCCAAGTCGAGGCGGTGATCATCGACCAGCCGGTCGCCTTGGACGCGGTCAACAAGCAAGGCGGCGTCGAGATCGTCGAGGAGCTCGCCACCGAGGAGCTCTACGGGTTCGCGATGGCACCCGACAACGACACGCTGCGCGAGGCCGTCAACGAGGCTCTCACCGAGCTCAAGGACGACGGCACGATCACCGAGCTCTACGAGAAGTACTTCGAGGGGGGCCCGCCGGCGTCGGTGCTGGAGGGGACGCACGAGCCGAGCTGAGCTCGAGCCTCAACTGAGCCGGAGAAAGGGCGCCCTCGGGCGCCCTTCTTCGTTCCCACACTAGTCTCCGCCCACCCCGGCGGAAGGAGCGCAGATGGACTTCATCCTCGAGTACTACTTCGACTTCGGGCTGATGCGCGACGAGTTCGGCCCCATCATCGAGGGCTTCTGGGTGACCGTGAAGCTGTCGGTGCTCGGGGGCGCGGCGTCCCTGCTCTGGGGGCTGATTCTGTCGGTGCTTCGCCAGCTGCCGGGCACGGCGATGATGCCGATCCGGGCTCTGACCATCGCCTACATCGACGTCTTCCGCGGGATCCCGATGCTGCTGGTGCTGCTGCTCCTCTCCGGTTCGCTCTCGGCGTTCGCGACCGAGGGCGTGATCCCGGAGTGGCTCGGGCAGCCGACCTGGCTGGGCGAGCGGAACGTCTTCTGGTGGGGGGTGTTCTCGCTGACCATCACCTACGGGGCATACATGGCCGAGGTCTACCGCGCCGGGATCGAGGCGGTGCCGCGCGGGCAGATGGAGGCGGCGCGCTCGCTGGGGATGAGCCACGGCCAGGCGATGCGGCAGGTGATCGTCCCCCAGGCCGTGCGCAAGGTGATCCCGCCGCTGCTCAACGACTTCATCGCGCTGATGAAGGACACTTCGCTGGTGGTGGTGATCGGGGCGGTGGAGGTGGTCCAGGCGGGGCGGGACGTGCAGTCTGAGTTCTTCAACGGCTCGGGGCTGATCCTGGCGGCGATCCTCTTCCTGGCGCTGACCATCCCGCTGGCGCGCCTGGTCGATGTGCTGATCGCCCGCGAGCAGGGCCGGACCGAGCGCGGTGGCGAGATCGGACCGATCAGCGCCGGCGGCCAGCCAGCCGAGGCATGAGCGAGCTCGCGCTGCAGATGGAGGGCGTGCACAAGCGCTTCGGCCGCCTCGAGGTCCTGCGCGGCATCGATCTGGAGGTGGCGCGGGGGTCCGTCGTCTGCGTGGTGGGGCCGAGCGGGTCCGGGAAGACCACGCTGTTGCGCTGCATCAACCTGCTCGAGTCCCCCGACCAGGGCCGGATCGTGCTGGAGGGCCGGCAGATCAGCGGCGGGGCCGGCCAGGTGGGCGTCGACTTCGTGCGCCGGCACGTGGGGATGGTCTTCCAGCAGTTCAACCTGTTCCCGCACAAGAGCGCGATCGACAACGTCTCGCTCGCTCAGCGCACCGTCCTGCGCCGCGGCGAGGAGGAGGCGCGCAAGAAATCCGCTGCCCTGCTCGAGCGGGTCGGCCTGGGCGAGAAGCTCGAGGAGTATCCGGAGCGCCTCTCGGGCGGCCAGCAGCAGCGGGTGGCGATCGCTCGGGCCCTGGCCATGGACCCGCACGTGATGCTGTTCGACGAGGTGACCAGCGCCCTCGACCCGGAGCTCGTCAAGGAGGTCCTCGACGTGATGCGAGAGCTGGCCGACGAGGGCATGACCATGATCGTGGTCACGCACGAGATGGGGTTCGCCCGCGACGTCGGCGATCAGATCGTCTTCATCGACGATGGACAGGTGCTGGAGCGCGGCAAGCCCGCCGAGGTCCTGGACGACCCGAAGGAGGACCGCACCAAGCGCTTCCTGGGCCTGGTGCTGGAGCATTAGCCGGAGCTCCGCCATGCGCACGAAAACGCGGCCATTACGCGTCCGGATCAGGACCAGGCTCGGGGCCTACCCGCCCGCCGGCCGCGTCCTCCATCGGGCGCTGTTCGCCAAGGCGCTGCCGCGGCTGGCGGTTCGCAGGGTCAGGCGCGCCGACGTCCCGGGTGCCGAGGGCCTGGCGCGTGCGATAGACGGCATCCGGGGCGAGGGCATCGGTGCCGCAGAGAAGGAATGGATCGATCGCATCGAGGCGTGGCGCGCGCGCTTCT
The DNA here is from genome assembly GCA_964480205.1 of uncultured Conexibacteraceae bacterium. Taxonomy (GTDB): domain Bacteria; phylum Actinomycetota; class Thermoleophilia; order Solirubrobacterales; family 70-9; genus CAYZPZ01. The sequence goes on along the minus strand of CAYZPZ010000001.1, from coordinate 3,810 downwards.
CCGCACGCACGGAGCGCGTGCCGATCACGCTTTCGACGGGGGAGAGTTGGGACTGTCAGCCGCGCGATCTCGCCCAGGTGTCGAGCATTCACCGGCCGTGGGGCATCTTCCTGATGCGGCTGGTGAGGGAGCTGCGACCGCGCAGCTGCATCGAGCTCGGGAGCGCCATCGGGGTCTCAGCCGCCTACCAGGGTGCGGCGCTGGAGCTGAACGGATCCGGGCGCCTCCGGTGCGTGGATGGCTCCGCCGAGCTGGCGCGCCTGGCTCGACAGACCGCGTCGGCCCTGGAGATCGATCGCGTGGAGGTCATCGAGGGGCGCTTCGAGGAGGTCCTGGAGGAGGTGCTGGCGAGTGCCAGTCCGGTCGATCTCGCCTACATCGACGCGGGCAAGGGACGCGAGCACAACGTGCAGCAGTTCGAGCGACTGCTGCCGTACCTCGCCCCCGGCGCGATGCTGGTGGTGGACGACATCCACTGGTCGCGCGAGATGAACCGGGCCTGGCGGGAGATCCGGTCGAACCAGCGTGTGGCGCTGAGCGTGGATCTTTGGCGGCTGGGCGCGCTTATCTTGCGGGGGACTGAGCCCTGCTAGACGACGGGCGGTCGGACCGCCTCCAGCGGAGGTACAGCACCAGCCCCGCCGGAGCGGCCGCGAGCGCGGTGAGGTGGTGGACCAGGTGCAGGACGACGCCGGCCGCCATGCCGTGAGGCCCGAGACGGCTCGCCAGCAGCGCGTAGAAGCCGCGATTGAGCCCGATCAGCGACGCCATCGCCATGATGGCGGCGCGAGGTCGGCGCAGCGCCAGCGCCACGGCCGCGATCAGGCTGGCGAGGGCGCTGAGCCGATGCCGCCAGGAGAGGTTGAGGGCGCCCGCGGGACGAGGAGCCGAGGGGGCGGCGTCGCCGCCCGCCGCGCGCAGCAGCAGGGCAATCCAGGGCATGCCGCGCCTGGCGAAGTCCACGCGCACCATCTCCGGCAGGCTCCAGCGCTTCAGGTGCGTTCCCTGAAGCTCTGGGTCGAGCAGGGTCACGAACCCGCTCGAGTTCAGCCGCAGACCCAGGTCGATGTCCTCGACGCTGGGGGCGGAGAAGAGCCGCTCGTCGAAGCCGCCAACCCGCTCGAACGCCCCCCTGCGGACGGCCCCCAGACCGCACCAGAAGGTGGCCGCCCGCCCCGCCGAGGTCTGATGGATGTGGTGGTGAAGGAGGTTCCGGAAGCCGGAGACGACCCCTGTCGCCTCGGGGGTCTCGTCATACGAGCCGAAGACCGCTGACAGCCCGGGATCGGCGAAGGCCCGGCGCAACCGCACGAAGGCGTCGTCGTGGACGATCACGTCCGAGTCGATGAAGACGAGCACCTCCGATGCCGCCCGCGCGGCGCCGGCGTTGCGAGCCGCGGCGGCACCGCTGCCCCGCGGCTCGGTCACCGCGATCACCTCGTCCGGCGGCTCCCGCGCCCCTCGGATCGCCGCCAGGCAGCGCGCGAGCGTGTCCCGGTTGTCACTGGCCGGCACGATCGCGGCGAGGCTTGGGGGCCGGTTACCCTCCACCTGCCGTATCATCATTGATTCCTTGAACGAGGAGGCTGTGGCAGTCGCTCACGGCCAGCGGAAGGCGACGGCCGCCTCGGTGTTCACCGGTCTGCGGCGCGCAATCGATGTCCTGCTGGCGCTCACCTTCGCCGATCTGCGCGCGCGGTACGGTCGCGGCTCGGTAAGGCTGTTCAAGTGGCTGTTCGACCCGTTCGCGGTGGTCGGGGTCTATTTGTTCCTGGTCACCCTGATCCTCGACCGGCCCGGGCCAGCGCCGGGGCTCAGCCTCGCCTGCGCCGTGGTGGCGTTCCAGATCGTGGTCATGACCATCATCAACTCGATGGACGCGATTCGCCAGCGCGCCTCGATCGTTCTCAACATGGGATTTCGCCGGGAGCTGATCCCGCTCTCATCCACATTGACCGAGTCGGCGGCCTTCTCGAGCAGCATGGCCTTGCTTGCCCTGATGATGGGGGTTTACGGCCTGGAGCCGACGCCGGCGATCCTCTGGCTACCCTTGGTCGTGGCGATCAACCTGGTGTTCGCCGCCGCGATCGCCTATCCGCTCACCTTGATCGGGATCTGGTACCAGGAGATGAGGCCGTTCGTGGTCAGTCTCGCCCGGGCCATGTTCTTCGCCGCTCCCTCGCTGGTGCCGCTCAGCCAGGTCGGCGGCGGGGTCTCCGATTGGATCAAGCTCAACCCGCTGACCGGCCTGTTCGAGGGCTACCGCGATGCGCTGCTCTACGGGCAGGCGCCGGCGGCCTGGGAGCTGCTCTACCCGCTCGGTTTTTCGATCGCTCTGCTGGCGTTGTTCGTCCCGATCTTTCGCCGCGAGCAGTGGCACATCGCCAAGCTCATCTGATGCGCCCGGTGGTTCGACTGGAGTCCGTCGGCGTCCAGTTCCTGCTCGATCGCCACAACCGGCCGTTGACCCCGGTGCTGGCCCGCCTTCGGCGCGCGGGCACCGCCGCCTGGGCAGTCCGCGACGTCGACCTCGTCTTCGAGCCGGGAGAGAGTGTGGCCTTGATCGGTCCCAGCGGCTCCGGCAAGACGACGTTGCTGCGAGCGATCGGCGGAGTGCTTCCGGCGGATGCCGGCCGGCTCGAGGTCTCCGGACGGGTCGGCTGCCTGCTGTCAACCGACGCCGGGCTGATTCCCTCCCTTACCGGCGGCGAGAACGCCAGCCTACTCGCCGTGCTCGGCGGGCTCTCGCGAGCTGGCGCGCGCGAGCGGCTGGAGCAGATGGCGGCCCGCAGCGGCCTCGGCGCCAGCTTCGGACGCCAGGCCTCCAGCCTCTCGGCGGGGATGAAGGCGCGGCTGGGGATCGCCGCAGCGTGGGAAACCGATCCGGAGATCCTGCTCCTCGACGAGGTCCACGAGGCGCTGGACCAGGAGTTCCGCGAGCAGCTCTTCTCCTGGACGCGCGACTTCACGGCCCGTGGCGGAATCGTGATCGCGGCGGGACAGGATCTTCCCCTGCTGGGGAGAATGTGCGGGCGCGGGGTGCTATTGAGATCGGGAGTCGTGCGGGCCGACTGCCCGTTCGAAGAGGCGGAGGGTGCGTATCTCCGAGGCGACTGAGTCCGGGCGAGAGCTGGGCAGGGCGTTCGCTGCTCTCGCTGGCCGGCGGTCGCCACCAGGCGGCGACTGGCCCGCGCTCAGCCGCCAGCCATCGCCGGCAGGATCACCACGGTGTCCGAGTCCGAGGCCGCGGTGTCGAGGCCGTCGAGCACCCGCACGTCCTCGTCGTTGAGATAGACGTTGACGTAGCGGTTGAGCTCGCCGTCGTCGCCGAAGAGCTGGCCGCCGGTCCCCGGGTGCTTCTCGGCCAGCGCCCGCAGCGCATCGCCGACCGTGCTGCCGTCGACCGGGACCTCGGCCTCGCCGTCGGTCTGCGGGCGCAGCACCGGTGGAACCTTGATCGTCGGCATCGAGCGGGGAACGCTAGCGGTCGCTAGGCCGCGCAGAAGAGCTCGTAGTCGGGGAACTTGCCCATCTCCGACTCCGGAATCTCCTCGGCGCCGGGGCCGCAGATCGGGCAGTCGGGATCGCGGCGGACCTTGAGCTCGGTGAAGCGGGTGCCGAGCGAGTCGTAGAGCAGCAGCCGGCCGATCAGCGGCTCGCCGATCCCGGCGGCCAGCTTGATCACCTCGTTGGCCTGCAGCAGGCCCATCACGCCGGCCATCACGCCGAGCACGCCGGCGGCGCCGCAGCTCGGGGCGAGCTCGGCGGGCGGCGGGGTCGGATACAGGCAGCGGTAGCAGGGGCCCTCGA